>JALYLZ010000014.1 GCA_030774015.1 Actinomycetota bacterium
TCCGAGCGCGGCCTTGAACAGGTCCAGGTTGTTCACGACGGTCCTCCCCATCTGTCGGTGGCAGGGGAAGGACCGTCATTGTGCCGGAACGGGCTACGGGCTACCCACTCGATTCAGCGAGGAGCCCAAGAACACCTCATTGCATCTGCTGGGTACCGGTTTGGTGGCTGGTGTCTCGGTTTCGAAGACCACGACTCGCGCGACAGCGGCTCGGCGTAGTCGCGGCTCCCGAGGCCTCGCCAGGCACCTACCAGCCCTCCCCGTCCAAGAGCTTCATGAGGTTGCGCTTGGGTTTGTGGGCGGCGCGGACCGAGGCTGCATATGCAAGGAACTCATCGCCCAGTCCGGCCCGTCGCATCACCTTTCGCACTCGCCTCATGAGCTCGACCGCCTCCTCGTACGCCTGGTTGTTCTTCTGGCCGATGACCCGGTCGATCTCGGCCTGGTAGATGGGCACGGCGTCGGCGGGGTGATCGGCCTCGCGCAGCTCGGCCAGTTGCATCCAAAGTGCTGCCGAGCAGCCTCCGGTCACGGCTTCCGACCAGGCGGCGTCGACATCCTTCTCCCATAGGAACACCCGCACCAGGTCCGAGTGGTCGAGCGGTGGGCCCCACCGGGCCCGTGGTCCGATCTGGCTCCGGCGACTCACAAGCTCCCCTCGAAGATGTTCCAGCGCCTTCTGCCTGTAATCGTTCCACGATCCGGCCCGGGTGGCGTGCGCGTGCAGTCGCTCATAGGCGCCGAGCCCTGGCCGATCGGTGAACGCCGTCCAGGCAAGGGCAGCGGCATCGTCGTGGCGGTCGCGTCGGTGGTATTCCTCGGTCAGGATCTCGAGCAGCCTGACATCAGCGCCAGGCGAGAAGGCAGCAACGCCCCGTTCTGCCCAGGCCAGGACGTCCTCATGGCGAGCTGCCTTCGCGAGTCGCTCGGCGATCCGCACGAACTGGTACGGCGAGGAGAGGTCGCGGGCCAGAACGTCGACCACAGCGTCGACGTCACCGGAGAGCTCGGCGAGCGTCTCCATGATCGATGTGATGTGAAACCGAAACGACGAGTGGGTGCGTTCATCGCGTGGGCCAACGGGAGGGATCCTGGACCAAACCTCCTCGGCGCGTCGACGGTACTCAGCCAGACCGGTCTGGCCCAGGACGTCCGCATACCCGGCGGCGGCTTGGTAGAAGACGTCCCACTCCGAGTGCAACTCTCGTTCGAACAGGCCTGCGGCAAGCGCAGCCGGATCCGGATGCGATGCAATGCAGGCCGGTGGTGCAGGTCGGACAGCCGGTCTCGGATCGCGCCTAGGAGTCCGTCCGAGTCGTCCACGCGCCCCAGAGCGTCCTCGAGGCAGTCCATGGCGTGCCCGCAGAGCTCGATCACCTCTGGGCCGTGCCCATCCTCGAGCAGCGCCTCAACCGAGTCGATCACCCGCTCGATGCCCTGAGTGAACGCGTACACCGAGCGCCAACCGACGTACTCGCTCGGGTTGAAGACATCCTCTATGGCCCAACGATATCCGGCCAGGTCGACTGAGTCTCGGGCTCCTGCCGCATCGATCAGAATTCTTCCTCTCAGGAAGTCGTCCTCGGCGGCATGTTCCAGCAGCAAATCGATCAGCTGTTCCTTCTCCACGGAGCGCAGGAATTCGCGAAGGTCAACTGGCGCCTCCTCAGACAGCCTCGATGCGCGGCCTTCGTCGTCCGCCAGGGCAAGGCCGACCGCCACGCAGTGCTTGCAGAACCCCTCCTCTTCGCCGACGGGGCAGGTACACGAGTGTTCGGGCGTTCCCGCGTCGATCCAGAGTCGCACCCGGTAGGACCGGCTTCCGCGGACCGTAGCCGAAGCCGAGTCCCCGGACACCTTGAGGCCGGTGACTCTGCGGCCCGCCGCATACGCTGCTCCCCGGTCGAAGGCGCGCTGTCCCGCCAGGCGTCGCAGCGCGGTGGTGCTGAACAGAGAACGGATCGCCGCGCTCATGCGAACGTTGGAACAACGACTAGCAGCGGGGGTCCCCACTCCAGGAAGCGTGGTCCATCGCCACCACGAGGCCGCGACCAAGGCCGACTCGAACCAGCTTGAGTGGCCCCTCCACGTTCATGGATCTGGAGCCTATCCAGTCCCGGGATCAAGGTCCCACGGTTGGCGTTATCGTGTATGTCGTGAGCGAGAAACTCCGAATGACCATCGCCTTCGAGGAACCCGACGAAGAGGGATGGATCGTTGCGCGCGTGGTGGAGGTTCCTGGCGCGATCAGCCAGGGGCGGACCCGTCAGGAGGCGCGCGAGAACGTAGTCGACGCGCTCCGCCTCATGCTGTCTCCTGACGACGACGCTGGAGACAGAGGCGCCACGAGCGATACGCTCGAGCTCGTCCTGGCCGAGTGAGGCTCCGAGACCTCGAGCGCCACCTGTCGGCTCATGGCGCCCGCAAGGTTGCGGAGGGGGCGAAGCACACCAAGTGGCGCAGCGCCGACGGTGGCCGAGCCACCGCCGTCCCTCGTCACACCGAGGTCGGACCGGGTCTCGCGCGCGCGATCTGCCGCCAGCTCGGCATCCCGCCACCGAACCAGCCAGGCTGACAGGGTGGTACACGGGTAGTTTCGGACCGAACGCCCGAAACCCCCCCAGACATCTCCGGCACCGCCCGATGGACGTTCTTCCTGCCTTCTCCCCGAGAGACCGGCGAAGACCAACTAACTCCGGCCCGTACGCTCGGGCCTAGCCTGCGTTTTCGCAGGTCAGCACACCGTTCGGCGGTGGATTGTCCAGAGTCAGTCGGGCTACCGTTACCCCACGGGCCAGTGGGTTGACGTGCCCAATGCTATCGACTCCAGCGGGTCGCGGCACTGTCTGGGACGGAGAGCCGGTGGCGGCCATTGACCATCGTTGCGCGCGGGCATAGCGTCCGCCGTAGGGGCCTGACGGCGGGCGCGGAAGAAGGGGACTGCCGCCGGTGAACAAAAGCGGCCTGGTGGCCGAGGTGGCCAAGCGCGTCGACCGGAACAAGGCGGACGTGGCTCGCACGCTCGACGCGGCCATGGCGGTGATCCGGGACACCGTGGCGCGGGGAGAGCGGGTGGCGCTGGTGGGGTTCGGAACGTTCGATCGCCAGCGCCGCAACAAGCGCGTGGCCCGGAACCCGCGGCGTCCCGACGTTCCCATCACCGTCCCGGCCCGAGACGTCCCGGCCTTCTCGCCGGGACAGGCGTTCCGGCAGGCCGTGCAGGGGAAGCGCCGGAGAACGCCCGCGAAGACCGCCGCCGGTAGGGCCCGGGCCGCGGCCGCCTCCGCGAAGCGCTCCACCGGGCGATCGAAGCAACGCTGAGCCGGGCGCGCCGGCCACGGGAGAGCGGACCCTTGCCGGGGGTTCTACACTTGAGCCCTCAGGGACCCAAGGGGAGCGAGATGTACTGTCCGCACTGCGGCCTGCGTCAGCCCACCACTCACCGGTTCTGCCTGTCCTGCGGCACCCGGCTTCCGCGCGAGCTGCTCGACGAGCCGGGACCCAAGGTCTCCCGGTGGTTCTTCACCCTGCCCGTCGCGCCGGAGGACCCGCCGCACGCCGCCCTGCGGGTGTCGCGGTATCTGGAGGAGATCGAGCTCCGCACGGCCGATGGCTCGGTCCGGGTGCCGAGCCACCACGTCCGCTTCTCCGTGTGGATCGAGGACCGAGCAGTGTGCGCGGTCTCCATCCCCGACGACGAAGCCGAGGAGCTCGCGGACTTCCTGCTGGCGTGGGTGCCACGCTCGACGGACTCGGGCCAGCGGATCCAGGCCTGAACCCGCCGGAGCCGGACGCGGCCTGAGCCCGCGGTCACGCGGCCTGAACCCAAGGTCAGTGCACCAGGCGGTGGTGCATCAGGTTCAGCGGCATCACGAACAGCGCGGCCGTCACCACGACGATCCACGCCGCCGCGGCCGCCGCCGCCCCCGCATCCCCCGTCAGGATGAGCCCGCGCATCAGGTTCACGCCCTGGTGCAGTGGGATGAACCACGCGACCACCTGCACCCAGTGGGGCAGGCGGTCCAGGGGGAAGAAGATGCCCGAGAACAGGAACATGGGCGTGATGAACAGGGTCCAGTAGTAGGTGAAGTAGTCGATGAGCGGCACCACCGCCGTGAAGGAAAGCCCGATCACGGAGAACATCAGGCCGATCAGCCCGATGCCCACCGGTGCCAGCACGGCCAGCCAGGAATGCACCACGCCGAAGCAGGCGGCGATGGCCGTGAACAGCACCCCGTAGATGACCGAGCGCGACGTTCCCCACAGCACCTCGCCCAGCGCGACGTCCTCGATCGACAGCGGCGTCGCCATCACGGCGTCGTAGATCTTGCCGAACTGCATCTTCACGAACGCGTTGAAGGTCACCTCGAACGACGTCCCGTACATCGCGGCGGTCGCGATCAGCCCGGGGGCGATGAAGTCGATGTAGCGCACGCCCCTGATGTGGTGCAGGTAGGCGCCCAGACCGAGCCCCATGGCCAGCAGGTACAGGAACGGCTCGAAGAAGTTCGGCAGGATGTTGAACTTGTACGTCCGGCGGTAGATGGAGGCGTTTCGCTGCCACAGGTGCCAGGCCGCGGACAGCCGGACGTCCGGCACCCGGAACAGAATCCGGTGGCGGGGCTCCGTCCGAACGTGGGTCGTCGCGCTCACCTCATGGCCCTCACTCGAGCAACCCGCGGCCCGTCAACGACAGGAACACGTCTTCCAGGGTGGCACCACGGAGCCACACCGACCCGGGATCGGAAACCGTGGCCCGGACCTTCGCCAGCATGGCGTCGCCGTCGCCGGTGTAGAACAGCCACCGGTCGGCCAGCCGTTCCATGCGGTCCGCCAGGCTCTCCAGCGAGGCGAGCGCGGCGGCGGCGTGCTCCTCGGGTTCGAAGACCTCGATGACGTACGGCGAGGTCTGCTGCGCGATCACGGACCGGGGCGAGCCCTGCACCAGGATCCGCCCCTCGTGCATGATCACCAGCCGGTCACAGAGCTGGCTGGCCTCCTCCATGTAGTGGGTGGTCAGCAGGAGGGTCACCCCCTCGCGCTTCAGCGAGCGGAGCTTCTCCCACACCAGGTGCCGGGCCTGCGGATCGAGCCCGGTGGTCGGCTCGTCGAGGATCAGGACCTCCGGCTCGTTCATGAGGGCCCGGGCCACCAGCAGCCGTCGCTTCATCCCCCCAGACAGCAGCCGGATGTTCCAGTCCCGCTTGTCCTCGAGGGCCACGAACCCCAGCAGCTCCTCGGCGCGGGGCCGGGCCACTCGCACGGAGATGTCGAAGTACCTGGCGTAGATGACGAGGTTCTCCAGGACCGAGACCTCCTCGTCCAGGTTGTTCTCCTGCGGGACCACTCCCAGGCGTCGCTTGATCTCGCGTGGGTGCGTCACCGGCAGATCCAGGACCTCGAGCACCCCGCCGGAAGGCGGCGACGAGCACGAGATCATCTTCATGGTCGTCGTCTTCCCGGCGCCGTTCGGGCCCACGAAGCCGAAGCATTCGCCGGGCGCGACCTCGAAGTCGATCCCGCGAACCGCCTCGAAGGTGCCGAATCGCTTGACCAGGGAGCGCGCCACCACCACCGGCCGCGTCCCGGTGTCGGGCCCGCCTAGCAGTTGAACACCACCTCCTCGGCGTGGCAGTGATTGACGGAACGTCCTCCGTCCAGTGTGTCCGTCCCCGGTCCGCCGTCCAGATCGTCCGCCTCGCTCTCGCCGAACAGCCCGTCGTCGCCGGCGTCGCCGGTGATGGTGTCCCTGCCCTGCCCGCCCACCAGGACGTCGTTGCCCGGCCCTCCGTCCACGCGGTCGCTGCCCTCCTCCCCGTCCAGCACGTCGTCGTCGGGGCCACCGTAGAGCCGGTCGTTGCCGGGCGCGGCGAACAGGACGTCGCGGCCAGGCCCACCCCGGAGCTCGTCGCGGGCGTCGCCGCCGGCGCCGCCGGTCAGCAGGTCGTCGCCCGCGCCGCCGTTCTCCAGGTCGGCGCCCTCCCGGCCGTAGATGTCGTCGTCGCCGGGCCCGCCGATGAGCAGGTCGTCCCCGTGGTTGCCGAACAGCGTGTCGTCGTCACCCTGGCCGTCCAGCGTGTCGTTGGCCGGGCCGCCGATCAGCTGGTCGTCACCCGGCCCGCCGCAGATCACGTCGTCGCCGGACAGGCCGTTCACGATGTCGTTTCCCCCGAAGGACACCATCACGTCCGGCCCGTCGGTCCCCTTGAGGATGTCGTCTCCCGGCGTGCCCACGATGGTGGCGGGCAGGCCATGGCAGGTGGGCGCGGGAGAGCCCGCCGGCGGCGGGGGACCCGGGTCGTGATACTTCCAGAAGATGACCCTGCCGCAGGCCAGGACGATCTCGCCGCCCTGGCAGGAGTTGTGGCCGCGACCGCCGCCGGTGAGATCGTCGCCGGTGCCACCGTACAGCGTGTCGTTCTCGTCGTTCCCGTACACCCGGTCGTTCCCGGGTCCTCCCCAGATGGTGTCGTCGTTCTCGCCGCCGGCCAGCGCATCGTCCCCCTGGTCGCCGTAGATCAGGTCCGAACCCCGCTCCCCGTACAGGGTGTCGTTGCCCTCGCCGCCGATCACGGTGTCGTCGCCCGACCCCGCGAAGATCACGTCGTCGCCGGGACCCCCGTCCAGGTGGTCGTTCTCCGGCATGAAGGAAAGACCTCCGGCCATGAAGTCGTTCCCGGGGCCGCCGAATATGGTGTCGTCGTCCTCCAGGCCGTACAGGGCGTCGTTCCCGGAGCCCCCGCAGATCACGTCGTTTCCGGTGGCGCCGTCGATGCTGTCGTCGCCACCCAGCCCGACGATCACGTCCGGTCCGGGGGTCCCCGTCAGCGTGTCGTCTCCATGGGTGCCCACCATGGTGGCGGGACGTCCGTGGCAGGTAAGGCCTTCCGGGGCGGGCGAGGGCGTGGTCGTCGGGGGTGCGGCGCCGGGGCCGTTGGAGCCGGTTCTGGCCCGCACGCACGCTGCGAGCAGCACGGCCGCCCCGAGGAGCACGGCAACCGTGAACAGCACGGCCGGCGCGGTCGCGATGCCGGCCCTTCGCCGGCGCGTGGATGCCAGGAGGGGAGCCACCTAGTCGAACGTGATGTGGCGGAGCGTTCGGGCCAGCCTCTGCCCGTCCTCCTCGACCACGTCGAACTTCACCCGCTGCCCGATGCGCAGGTACCGCAGTCCCGAGCCTTCCATCGAGACCGCGTCGATGTGCACCTCGGTCTCGTCGTCGAGCAACAGGACCCCGGTGTGGTTTGCCGTGTCGTAGTGCTTGATCGTCCCTTGGGGCACGTCCCGCCTCATCTCCGTCGGATTGGCGCGCGAGCGCCGGTCGGTCAGGTTCGGACCGCTAGTCTGGCCGCCAGGTCCAATTCCAGGCAAGTCTCCCGGGTCCGGCCCCCACTCGGCGACCGGAGCAGTGTGGCCACGTCCGCGGGCAGGTCCAGGTCGAACACGAGCCCGGGTGCGTCTGCCACCGCGACGGGGAGCCCCCGTGTCCGCGCCCCCTCGATGTGCTTGCGGAAGGAGTCCTTGCCGAACCGGGCCGGCATCACCCGGGGCGGCCGCCGGACCAGGAGGTTGGTCCCGTCCCGCTCCGTGGAGGGTGCGGCCACCACGGGGCCGAGCGTCCTCAGCGCTTCCGCGAGCTCTCCCGGCGTGAGCAGCGGAAGGTCGCCCAGCAGCACCGCGAGCGCGGACGCATCCCGCTCCTCCGCCTCATCCTCCACCTGCCGGATGGCCGCCGACAGCGGGGGCTTGCGCTCCGGGACCGGCCGGGCCCGCCGTCGCACGGCGATCTCGAGGACGACTTCGTCCGGAGAGACCACCCACGTCTCCCACGCCGACATCGACAGCGCCGCATCGAGGACGTCCTCGAGCATGGCCAGGGTGAGCGCCGCCCGCTCCAGCGGAGAGAGGACCGGGGCCAGGCGGCTCTTCGCCTTGGCCAGCGCCTTGACGGGTATGGCCACGATTCGCACCCACCGAGGGTAGCGAAGCCGCCTGCTTGGTGGACCAAGCGGTCGGGATGAAGGATCAAGCAAGCGCTTGGTGGACCAAGCAGCGGGAAAGGAGCCAGGGGTGGCGGCTCCACCGACTAGCATGGATGCGAGGTACCTGCGCGATGGCGAACAGTCCCGACACTTCCGACTTCGGCCCGAACCAGTGGCTCCTCGACGAGATGTACGCCCGCTTCCGGGAGGACCCACAGTCCGTCAGCGAGGCCTGGCGGGAGTTCCTCGAGGACTACCGTCCCAGAGCGGAGCGAGCCGCCCCGCCGCCGGCTGATCGTCCGGCTTCGGCCGCCGGCGGGCCTCCGCCCGAGGGGCGTGCGAGAGCTGCGCCGAGGAAGTCACGGTCGAGCGCCGAGGCTCCATCCGAGGCTCCATCCGAAGGCGCATCCGATGCTCCGGTCGAGGATGCCGTACCGCTTCGAGGCGCGGCCGCGATCATCGCGCAACGCATGCAGGAGAGCCTCGCGGTCCCCACCGCCACCTCCGTTCGGGCCGTCCCGGCGAGGCTCCTCGAGGTCAACCGCAGCATCGTGAACCGCCACATCAACCGAAAGCACGGCCGGGGCAAGGTGAGCTACACGCACCTCATCGGATGGGCGGTGGTGCGCGCGATCGCCCGAATGCCCGGCATGAACGTGACCTACCGGCTGGCCGACGACGGCACCCCCCAGGCCGTCCGGCATCCGCACGTGAACCTGGGACTGGCGGTGGACGTGAGGCGCACGGACGGTTCCCGGACCCTTCTGGTCCCGACCATCAAGCAGGCCGACGCCACCGGCTTCGCCGGGTTCCTCGCCGCGTACGAGGAGCTGATCCGCAAGGTCAACTCCGGGAAGCTGTCGCCCGACGACTTCGCCGGGACCACGGTCACCCTCACGAACCCCGGCACGCTCGGCACGGTCCAGTCGGTGCCCCGCCTGATGGCGGGCCAGGCCTGCATCGTCGGGGTTGGAGCGATCGCCTACCCGGCGGAGTACGAGGGTGCGGACCCCGATGCCCTGGCCGAGATCGGCGTGGGCAAGGTGGTGACGCTGACCAGCACGTACGACCACCGCGTGATCCAGGGCGCGGAGTCGGGCCGGTTCCTGTCGCGAGTCCACGACCTGCTGCTCGGCGAGGACGGCTTCTACGACGAGGTCTTCGCCAGCATGGACGTCCCCTACGAGCCGGTGCGATGGCGGCGCGACGTCAACCCGCCGCAGGGGTCGCTGGACGCTCGGGAGAAGGAGGCCCGGGTCCTCCAGCTCATCAACACGTACCGGGTCCGGGGCCATCTGATCGCCGACCTCGACCCGCTCCTGGCCGAGCGGCCCCACATGCACCCGGAACTCGACCCCGTCTCGTTCGGGTTCACCATCTGGGACCTGGGGCGGCGCTTCGTGACCGGGGGCCTGGCCGGGGAGCGCGAGCTTCCTCTCAGCGAGATCCTGGCGTTCCTCCGCGATGCGTACTGCCGCACCGCCGGCGTGGAGTACATGCACATCCAGGACCCCGAGCAGAAGGAGTCGATCCAGGAGCGCGTGGAGGGCGTCGACACCACGCTGCCGAAGGAGGACCAGGAACAGGTCCTCCGCAAGCTCAACGAGGCCGAGGCGTTCGAGCGATTCCTCCAGCAGAAGTACGTGGGGCAGCGACGGTACTCGCTGGAAGGGGCGGAGTCGCTCATCCCGATGCTGGACACGATCCTGGACGGAGCGGCGGATTCCGGGATGGGCGAGGCCGTGATCGGCATGACGCACCGGGGCCGGCTGAACGTGCTTGCCAACGTGGTGGGCAAGAGCTTCGGGCAAATCTTCCGGGAGTTCGAGGGGGAGATGCCGCTGGACCTGCCGCAGGGCTCCGGCGACGTGAAGTACCACATCGGCGCCACCGGCAAGCACACGTCCCGGGCCGGAAACCAGATGGTGGTGGAGGTCGCCTCGAACCCCAGTCACCTCGAGTCGGTGGACCCGGTGGTGGAGGGGATGGTCCGGGCCAAACAGGACCTACAGGAGCGCGGTGGCGACTCCGTGCTCCCGGTGCTGATCCACGGCGACGCGGCGTTCGCCGGCCAGGGTGTGGTGGCGGAGACCCTGAACCTGTCGCAGCTCCGCGGCTACCGCACCGGAGGCACCGTCCACGTCATCGTGAACAACCAGCTCGGGTTCACCACGGGCTCGGAGTACGGCCGGTCCAGCGTCTACGCCAGCGACGTGGCCAAGATGGTCCAGGCGCCGATCTTCCACGTGAACGGGGACGATCCCGAAGCCTGCGTGCGGGTGGCCCGGCTGGCCTTCGAGCTCCGGCAGGCCTTCCACAAGGACGTGGTCATCGACATGTGGTGCTACCGCCGGTGGGGGCACCAGGAGGTCGACGACCCGTCGTTCACCCAACCGCTCATGTACCGGGCCATCCAGGACCGCCGCAGCGTCCGCAAGCTCTACATGGAGTCGCTGGTGAACCGGGGCGACATCACCGTCGAGGACGCCGAGCGGGCGCTCGAGCAGTTCCGGGACCGGCTCCAGCAGGCGTTCGACGAGACCCGCAACGGCGGGAAGATGAAGCCGGCGAGCGTGGAGCGCCGGTCACCGGCGCCGGCGCCGGTGCGTCCCGCCGTGCACACGGCGGTGGAGCGCGGCCCGCTCGACGAGGTGGTCCGGGTGCTCACCACGGTGCCCGAGGGCTTCCACCTCCATCCGAAGCTGCGAAAGGGGCTCGACGACCGCGGGAAGGAGCTCGACCGGGACGCCGTGGACTGGGCGCTGGGCGAGGCGCTGGCGTTCGGGACCCTGGTCCGGGATGGGGTGATGGTGCGTCTGTCCGGCCAGGACACCCGCCGGGGGACGTTCAGCCAGCGGCATTCGGTCCTGGTGGACCAGGAGACCGGGGCGGAGTTCACGCCGCTCGCGGAGCTCGGTTCGTTCCACGTCTACGACAGCCTGCTGTCGGAGTTCGCCGCGCTCGGGTTCGAGTACGGCTACTCGGTGGCGAACCGCGACGCGCTGGTGCTGTGGGAGGCGCAGTTCGGCGACTTCGCCAACGGCGGGCAGGTCGTGACCGACCAGTTCATCGTCGCCGCGGAGGACAAGTGGCAGCAGACGAGCGGCCTGGTGCTGCTGCTCCCGCACGGGTACGAGGGCCAGGGCCCGGAGCACTCCAGTGCCCGGATCGAACGGTTCCTGCAGCTGGCGGCGGAGGACAACATCCAGGTCGTGGTGCCGTCCACGCCGGCGCAGCTCTTCCACCTGCTGCGCCGCCAGGCCCTGCGGGACCTCCGCAAGCCGCTCATCGTGTTCACGCCGAAGTCACTGCTGCGGCTCCCGGCTTCGCGCAGCGCCGCGGCCGACTTCACCGAGGGCGCGTTCCTGGAAGTCGTCCCCGACCCGCAACACCCGCATCCCAGCGTGGTGTCGAGGGTCATCCTGTGTGCGGGAAAGGTGTACTACGACCTGGGCAAGCGGCGGGCGGACCGGGACGTGCGCGGTGTGTCCCTGGTTCGCGTGGAGCAGCTGTATCCATTCCCCGCGGACCGGCTGCGCGAGGAGCTGAAGGGGTTCGAGGGGGCCGAGGTGTGGTGGGTCCAGGAGGAACCCGAGAACATGGGGGCCTGGTACTTCCTCCGCCGGGTGTGCCGGGACCGGCTCGGCCTGGACCTCCGTGGGGTCACGCGCGAGGAGAGTGCCAGCCCGGCCACCGGCAGCCTGGCCGTCCACCAGGCGGAGCAGGCCGCCCTGCTGGACGCGGCATTCGAGGGCCTGTAGGCCCACCCGCCTGCCTGCCTGCGGCCGAACGGCCCGCCCGGCGCGGTGGGTCACCCGGCGCGATGCCAGGGGTGGGCGCCGAACAGCACCCGCGCCACCGCCCGGTTCTCCGGCCAGGGCTCCGTGTCCGAGATGGGGCGAAGGTGGAGCAGGCCGTCCGAGAGCGACCAGCCCAGGACCATCCGGAAGGGTTCCCTGCTCTCGGTGGGCCGGTAGCTCGGCTGGCTGCGCAGGACGAGCCGGTCTCCCGCCACCCGGTACGTTCCCTCGTCCCGCAGGTACAGGGGGCCGTTTCGGTCCTGATAGAAGATCAGCTGATAGAGGCCCCCTCGAAGGATGAGCCGGAGCCTGCCGGTTCCCAGCCGAAGGAAGTCCGGGAACTCGGGATTCAGGGGGACGTCCCGCGGGACCCCTTTCAGGTCCGCCCAGGAGACCCATGTCTCGAACACGCCGTCGACGGCCGACCGGGCCGGCGGCGCGATCGGTCCGGGCGTGCGATGGGCGGGGAGCTGGAGGTAGGCCAGGACCGTCCCCGCCACCACCGCCGCGGCGATGACGGTGGCGAAGGCCCGCTCCCGGAGCCGGCGTCGCTTGATGCGTCGCTCGAACCGGTCGAAGGCGCCGGGGTGGGGAAGCGAGCGTTCCAGGATGCGCTCGAGCTCTTCCGCGAGGGGGCTCGCCTTCACGGGAGGGGCTCCTCCGTGGGACTCTCCAGGACCCGACGGAGCGCCGCGCGGGCCTGGGTGGCCAGCGACCGGATGGTGGACGGCCGAACTCGAAGGATCCGAGCGGCCTCGTCTGCCGGCATGCCCAGCAGCTCGGTGAGCACGAGGGCCGCCCGCTGCCGCTCGGTGAGCCGGGCCAGCGCGCTGGCCACGTCGGCCCGCGCGTCGACCTCGGCGAACGCGTCGCGGTGGGCCCGGTGGGGGAGGGCGAGCCGGACGAACGTCCGCGCTCGCCGCATCCGCATCCGGAGCAGGTTCATGGCGGTCCGGTACAGGTACCCGGTGGGGTTGGCCAGCGACTGGACGAGGTCCCACCTTGGCCACAGGCGCGTGAAGGCTTCCTGCATGAGCTCCTCGGCGTCGTGCCGGTTCCCGGTGACCAGCAGGAGGGCTCCGAACAGACGGTCGTGCTCGAGCTCGAAGAAGGTCTCGAAGCTGTAGCCGATGGCGGGCGCTTCGCTCGCCGCCGCCCGTCCGGCGCCGGCGGCGTTGCGCGCGGCGCCGGCGGTGCCCGCGGGCCTGCTGCCCGCGACCCGTCCACCCGCGACCCGTCGACCCGCGACCCGTCCACCCGCGACCGGGACCTCGTTCATCGGTGCATGAATGCACAGGTGAGGCCCGGCGCTCAAGCCGAATGTGAGCGAACGGTGGGCCTCGCGCATTCATGCTGACCTCGCCCCGTCCCGAGCGGACGGTGGAACTGAGCCGCCGTGGGCGGCGTATAACCCCGCTGGGAGGGACCGGGTCGGATGGGTGCTCGTCGTGCACAGGGATCGAAGGAAGCGGTGTCGGGGCTGCCGGGGCGGGCCCGGGCGGTTCGGGTCGGGCCGCCGGGACCGGGCGGCTTCGGCTCGGCGTGGCTGAAGGCGCCGCTCGTCCCGCTCCGGTATCCGTCGCTGCTCGTCGCCATCTTCCTGTCGGCCCTCGTGGTGGCCGCGGCCACGGCGGCGGCCCCACTGTTCCTGTCCTCGGCCGGCTCGTCGGCGCTCCGCGGTGGGATCGAGCGCGCCTCCCGGTGGGATGCGGGGCTGACCGTCACCGCGTACGGCCGGGTCGCCGGCCCGGGCACGGGGGGTGTGTCCGCGCAGGAGCTGTTCCAGCAACGGAGCGAGTTCCTCCAGCAGCTGACCGTGGGGGTGTCGGGCCTCGGGCCGGAGGTCGTGACGATCCTGGGAACGCCCGCCACCGTGGCCGGCCCGTCCTCGGGTTCCACGGCTGCGACGCAGCTGGTGGCGCGGACCGCGTTCTCCGGGCATGTGGAGGAGGTGACGGGGGGTGGACCGCCCGGGGTGTGGGTCCCGCGGTCGGTCGCGGACGCGGTGGGCGCCGGGCCGGGCGATCGCATCGCGGTTCGGGTGGGGGATCACTCGACCACGGTGCCGGTGCAGGCCGTGTACGCGGACGCCTCGGTCGACCCGGGGTCGGATTTCTGGTCGCCGCTTGCCGGCGTCCTCGGGAGTGCCGACGCGGGTGGATCCGCACCGCCTCCGCTCCT
This sequence comes from Actinomycetota bacterium, assembly GCA_030774015.1. Taxonomy (NCBI): domain Bacteria; kingdom Bacillati; phylum Actinomycetota; species Actinomycetota bacterium. The sequence continues at coordinate 13,964 of JALYLZ010000014.1, forward strand.
GCTGATGGAACCCGACGTGTTCCAGGGGCTGGCCGGGCCCCTCGATCAGGTCGGCCGGCTCACCTGGCAGTTCCCGCTCGTCGCCGTGTCGCCCTCTCCGGCCGAGGCCGCGCGCCTGGCCGCACGCGTGCAGGGCATCGAGGCGAGGATCGGCAACCGGGCCGAGGCTCAGATCCAGGCGCTGTTCGGGACGGCCACGATCCAAAGCGGCCTTCCGGAAGTGGTCCACGACTCGGCCGGGACCGTGGATGGGATCACCGCCCCGATCGACGCGGTGTCCTATGCCGGCCGCATCATCGGTCTGGGGGCCATCGCGGCCGCGGGGCTGTTCGCGGTGCGCCGGCGGAGGATCGAGATGGACGTCCTGTCGGTCCGGGGCTCGGGGCCGCTCGGGCTGGGCGGGAAGATCGCCGGCGAGGCCCTCCTCCCGGTCGCTGCCGGCGCGGTCGCGGGATGGTGGATCGCGCTGGCCCTGGTGAGGGCCCTTGGGCCGGGAGGCGGCATCGACCCCAGCGCCGGCCGGTCCGCCGCGCTCCAGGTCGCTGTGACGTGTGTCGTGGGCCTCCTGCTCCTGGCAGCGGTCGCCGGGTTCGGCGCCGCCAGGGCCGCCGAGGCGGAGGACGGGGGGAGGTTCCGCGAAGTCCTGGCGCGGGCGCCGTGGGAGATCCCGGTCCTCGTCCTGGCCGCGGTGGCCTACCTCGAGGTCGCGGTGCGAAGCGGAGGCGCGGTGCAGACGTCCGGCGGGGCCGGGAAGGTGGACGTCCTGGTCCTGCTCTTCCCGGTGCTGTTCGTGGCCGCGGCGGCGGGGCTGGCCACGCGCGGCCTGGCGCGGCTGCTCCCCCGGATCCGGCAGGCCGGGGGCCGCCGCTCGGCCGCGGCGTACCTGGCGACCCGGCGGCTGGCGGGCGCGACCCGCCTGGCCATGCTGCTGGTGACCGCGGTCGCCGTCGCCACGGGTGTGCTGGTCTACGCCGGGGCCCTGGAAGCCTCGGTCGGCCACAGCGTGCAGACCAAGGCCCTGGTCCTGAACGGAGCGGAGACCAGGGTGGTGTTGCCGTCCGGGCACTCCCTTCCCACACGATTCCCATTCCCGGCCACCGTGGTGGAGCACGTGGCACAGGGGACGATCCTGCCGAAGGCCGAACCGGTCGAGGTCCTCGCGGTCGATCCGGCCACCTTCGCCGCCGGCGCCGCCACGGAGGTGATCGCCGGCGGGCCGCCGCCGTCCCGGTTCCTCCCCGGGCTGGCCGCCCGCCCGGGGGCTCGCGTGCCCGTGCTGGTGGCGGGGGGACGCATTCCCCCCAGCGCTTCCCTGGACGTCGGACCGCTGCGGCTGCGCATCACCGGCCTGGGGACGGCCACCGCGTTCCCGGGAATGGAGACGGGCCGGGCCCTGGTGGTCCTCGACCGTTCCGCCCTGGACCGGGCCATCGGCGTCGCCGGGACGACTCTGGCGGGGGTGGCGGGCGAGACGGAGCTGTGGGCGCGGGCGCCGGCGCCGACGGTCCTCGCGGCGCTGCGGCGTGCCTCGGTTCAGCCGGGCGCGGTGACCACGGTCGAGCAGGTCCGCGACCGGCCGGAGTTCCAGGCGATCCAGTGGACGTTCGGGTTCCTGGAGAGCCTCGGGGTCCTGGGCGGGCTGGTCGCCGCCATCGCGGTCCTGCTGTTCCTCCAGGCTCGCCAGCAGGCCCGGGAGGTCTCGTACGCACTGGCCACCAGGATGGGCCTGGGCCGGTCGGCGCACCGGCGCTCCGTGCTGCTCGAGGTCGCGGGCATGCTGGCCGTGGCGCTGGCGCTGGGTGTGGTCCTCGGCACCGGCGGGGCGGCCGCCGTGGTGGGGCGGATCGACCTGCTCCCCGGTGTGCCCCCGGCGCCCTCGCTCCGGCTCCCGATGGAGGTCATCGGACTGGCGGCCGCGGGACTGGCCGTCGTGGCGGTGGCGGGCGCCTGGCTGGCCCAGCGCCAGGCCGACCGGGCCCGCGTCGCGGAGGTGCTGCGCCGTGCGGCGTGAACGACGAGCGCTCCTGGCCGCGGTCCTGTCGATCGTCGTGCTCGCCGCCTGCACCCACGAAGCGGGCCCACCGGTGCAGCAGCCCGCGAACCTGCCGCTCGAGGGAACCCTCCTGGTCGGCCCCGGGCAGAGCTTCCTCGGTGTTGGGCTCTACGACCTGGCCACCCGGAAGCTCACTCGCATCCGGGGCGTCGCCGCCGGCTCCGGGTTCGGGGTCGCCGTCGGGCTCGATTTCTTCGCCGGCGCGTTCCTCCGTGCTGCGGGCTCCCTCCCGCCCTCCCAGTCGCCGTCCGCCGTGGTCATGATCGAGTCGAAGCTGTACCTCTTCCAGGGGGATCGGGCCGTCCGGGTGGGACCGCGGTATCGGGGTGGGGTCCTGGTGGCCGTGGCAGGACAACACGTCATCGCCAGCAGGTGCTTCCCCGGTTCGGGAGGCAGCGGCGTGCTGGACCTGGCCAACCCCACCCGATGGCAGCACCTCGGACCCATGTGCGCCCAGGCCGTATCTCCGGACGGTGGCGAGGTTGCGGTCACGGAAGGCATCAGAGAGCAGCGCGGGATCTTCGGCGGTGGGGAGTTCACGTATGGGTCGAAGGTGTGGGCGATGCGCGTGGATGGGACCGGGTCGCGGCGCCTGCTGGTGGACGTGGCCGCCATCCCGGCGTTGCGCCCCACCATGGTCGCCGACCCCCAGATCCTTCGGGTGGCGTGGGGGAAGCCGGGCCTGGCCGTGGCCGTGGGCAACGGCCAGTCGGGGCCGTGGGCGCTCGTGTTCGCGCCGGCGTCCGGCGATCCGCAGGTGATCCCGCTCGGCCCGGCCCAGCCGTTCGACCTGGCCTGGCAGCCGAACGGGGACCTGCTCGCCTTCAGCGACTGCTACCAGTGCACGACGTTCGGGCGAAACCCCGCGCACACGGCCGATGTCCGCATCTGGGACCCGGAGACCGGAGCGCTCCGCCAGATCGCGGCGGCCAACAACTTCCTGTCGGGGCTGGTGTGGTCCCCGGCGGGAGACGTCGTGGCCACCCTGACCTCCGACAACGACCTGTTGTTCGCCGGCGCGGCGGGGCGAACGGTGGTCCGGCGCTCCGTCGACGCGGTGCCGGAGGACTGGGTCCCGTGACGCGGCGCGATGAGGCCGCCGGGGCTCCCGCGC
>JALYLZ010000015.1 GCA_030774015.1 Actinomycetota bacterium
CGCAGAGTTCGCCGGCCGATTTGGCCAGGGGCTCATCCAGGGGCTCCACCCAGGAGGCCTTCACCACCTGGTGAAGGCGAGCCTGACGAGGCGTGCGCCAGGCTTGGGCCAGGGCCGGCGCCGGGATAACCGGGACAACTCCCCGGACAACGGCCTCTTTCAAGAAGGCCCAGAATGCCCGGTCATTGCGGTCGGCAGCGATCAGCGCCCCCGTGTCCAGGGTCAGGCCCGCCACTTCGACCTCACACGATCCAGCTCCTTCTCGGTGATGGGACCCTGCTCGGCTTCCCACTCCTCGAGGAGCTTCCGGCCCTCCTCCAGCTTGAGCCTGTGCTCTACGGCCCCGGCCACGAAGGACGAAAGGCTCTGGCCCGTCGCCTCGGCCGCTTGGCGCGCTCGCTCAGCCAGCGCCGGTTCGAACGAGAGGGACAGCTTCGCTACGGTCACGAGGCCATCCTACCACGGTAGGATAGCCTCCTGCTGGCAGGGCTCCCTTCCACGCGTTTCCGCAGGTCACGAACCGATCGGAGTATTTGCACCCCACGGGCAGCCGAATAGATGAAGGCTGGAGCGTCTTTGCCGGGTTCTGCCGAGCGGATCGCCCCAGGACGAGCTCAAACAGGATGCCGTGCTCCTCGCGACGCCGCCGGTTCTCTTCGATCCAGGCCATAAACCGATCCCGCTCGACCTTCGGGACCTGCACGGTGCGCCAGCAGACGATCATCGGGTCCCTCCTGCTGTCTCGGGACCTTCGCGACACAATGCCCCTCCTCTTTGCCCGCCCCCACTGCGGGCAGCGGAGCCCGCGACCGAACGCCTACAGGACGCCGTTCGAGACCCTCGGCGCGGCCTCGATGACCGGTGCCGGTTCTACGAGCACCTCTCGCACGTCCGGAACCTCCGTGCGCACGACTTCCTGCACCCGATGGGCAACGTCGTGCGCTTCCACGAACCCCATCGTCGCGGGGAGACGGACGAGGACACGCGCCTCGACCTCGCGGCCGAGCCAGCGGGCCCGGACGTCGCTCACCTCAACGACGCCGGGGATCTTCTCGGCGACGGCGCGGATGGCCTCCGCCACTTCCTCGTCGTTCTCGTCCATGAGACGAGATGCAACGTCCTTGGTGGCATCGATGCCGATGTGGATGATGAGCAGGGTGATGGCGAACCCGGCGATCGGGTCGGCGACCCGCCAGCCAAGGGCCACCCCGATCAGGCCCGCGAGTGCCCCCGCGGAGGCGATGGCGTCCAGCCAGGAGTGGCGCGCGTCGACGATCAGCGGGGCACTCTTGATCTCGCGTCCCACGCGGCCCTTGTAGCGGGCGACGACCTGGTTACCGGCGATGCCAATGGCGGCGGCAAGCATGCCCAGAGTGAGGTGAGTGGTGCCTCGGCCGGACACTAGCTTTTCGTACGACTGCCACCCGGCGAGCCCGGCGCTTGTCCAGATGGCGAGGAGGATGACAATGCCGGCCAGATCCTCCGCTCGCCCGAACCCGTACGGGTAGCGGCCGGTCGGCTGCTTCCTGGAGGCCCGGAAGCCGAAGTACACGCCGACCGTCGTGAAGACATCGCCGAGGTTGTGCAGCGCGTCGGACAGCAGCGCCACGCTGCCGGACAGAACGGTGATGAAGAGCTCGAAGGCACTTGTGGCGAGGAGCCCGAGCGACGAGAAAATGATCGCTCTCATCGCCCGTCGCCGATTGGCCTCGTCCTGACCGGAGCTGGCGAGATACACCACGTCGCCCTGGGGCTTGTGCGTCACGTGCCAATCCTACCGACCTGAACTTGCTGCACACCCGCCTGGGGTCCGGCACATCGTCCTGGCGGCGACGCCGGCCGGACACGCGTTCGGGCTCCACACCTTGCCGGCGGCCGCCTGGTCCGTGATATCAGCCAGCGGAGGTGATGGCCGCCCAGCACTGCTCCTATCCCACCGTTGCAACATGGCTCGGCGTAGCCGGCCAGGCGAGCGGGTCCACCCGGGACGCCCCGGGCGTTCCCGGCCCGGACCGTGGCGGAGCCACTTGAACGGGTGCTGCTCCCGGACCCTGATCTCCGCCGCTGCCCTGGCCTCGGCCTCGGCCCTGCGGACGGCCCGCGCCCAGTGGCCCGGCTCATGACCCGCCCGGAACCCAATGGACGCGCCGGTCGCACATTTGGCAGTCCCCATCGGAACGGGGGTCCGGCGCGGCGTCTCCGACAGCAGAAATCGAGGAGCTGGGCGCTCTCCAAGACCTCGGACAGCCCCTCGTGTGCGCGCTCGTGCTCCTGGGTCTTGGCCACTGTCATCACTCCTGCCGGCGGGCCTCGTCCTTGGCGCTCACCGCGCGGTTCCGCCGGCCGCGCCGGCGCCAGACCCCTCAGGCCATCAGCTCGAACCACCCCTCCGCGGAGAGGGGCACGCCTTCACGGATCACCGCGAGGATGGGCCGACCGTCCACGATCACGTCGACCTCCTCGGCCGTGGAGACTCCGCCAGGGGAACGGCGCCGGCTCAGCTGCACGGTGATCGACTCCGGATCGAAGCCTGGCTCCAACCGGACTGCGCTCACGGTCCCGCCCAACCCTCCCACCCGGCGGTCGAGCACCAGCAGCGAACTCGGGGAGACAGACCACACGGCGGTCGCCCCGTCCACCCTCTCCGTTCGGTCGGCTGCCGGCCCGCGAATGCTGACCTCGACGCCGCCGGCGGCGGGGACGGCGATCACCTCCGCGCCCTCCACGTCCACCGACCGGAATCGCACCAGGTTCCAGTCCCCGTCCACCACGTGGTCGACCACGAACAACTCCGGGCCTTCCGGTTCGTGGACCCGGCCGAAGTAGCGCCACCCCATGGGACCCGGCGCCGCGACGAAGGACTCCCTCAGCTCCTTCGAGCGGTGCCAGAGCCGGTATACACCCTGCATGACTGCGCCGTCACACCCAGCCGGGGGCGTCCCGTCCGGCGGCCCGGTGGAACTCGGCGATCACCCGACGGGCCGACTCCACGGCCCACCGGGCTTCCTCGGGTCCGACCGCCCGGGGGGCCTCGGGCGGAGGGGAGGTGGACCGGCGGTCAAACCGCTCCGGGTCCCCCCCGTATCCGACCACCGCGTCACGGAGGGCCTGGAGCCGCTCGAGGTCGGGAGCGGCCTCCAGCTGGCGTCCGATGGTTCGCTCGCACAGGTCGTGCCACTTGGGGAGGAACCGGGCCCGGTAGTTGAAGCTGCCGATGGTCTCGCCGCCCAGGCGGTTCACCATCGCCTCCAGCGCGGCGTGGGCGGCGAGGACCGCCAGTGCCGCGTGGTCGACATCTTCCTCTCGGGCCCGGCCGGCCATCTCCTCGGCCAGCTCCAGCAGGCGCCCCGGCTCGATCCCCATGTCCACCATCCCTCGACCGTCGTCACCCCATTCTCGCAAAGGGCACAGAAGCTATCTGAACGAGCGGAGCGTCTCAGCGGCCTCGGGGTAGGACCGTGAGAGCTGGTCCACGTCTCCGAGCTCCACGTCGGGCGGCTCCACGCCGGGCCACTCCGTGCTCGCCCCGAGGAACCAG
>JALYLZ010000016.1 GCA_030774015.1 Actinomycetota bacterium
TGGATGGAGCCGAACCGTTCGGGGAAGGCCGGGCAGTACTTGAGGGTCTTGAACTGACCCTCGCTGTAGGGGTTGTCGTTGCTCACGTGGGGGCGGGAATGGGTCCGGCCGATGCCGAGAAACGCCAAGAGCTCGGCCACCTCATTCGAGGTCATGGAGCTGCCCCGGTCGGCGTGGACGGTGAGGGTGCCCGGCGCGATCTCCTGGCGGGCGACGGCGTCGGCGATGAGATCCTTGGCGAGCTCCCCCGACTCGGTGGGCGCCACGCACCACGCCACGACGTAGCGGCTGAAGATGTCGAGCACCACGTACAGGTCGTAGTACTCGCCTCGGCGGGGGCCCTTCAGCTTCGTGATGTCCCAACTCCACACGGCGTTCGGCCCCCGGGCCTGGAGTTCGGGGCGGACCCGGGCCGGATGGACGGCCTGGCTCCGGCGTTCGTGGACCTCCTCATGGGCCCTGAGCAGGCGGTACATGGTGGACACGCTCCCCAGGTAGGTCCCCTCGTCGAGCAGGACGAAGAAGACCTGGGCCGGCGAGAGGTCGACGAACCGGGGGGAGCGCAGGGCCTGAAGGACGGCATCCCGTTCCTGAGCGGTGAGCGCGTTGGGAGGCGTAGGGCGTGGCGGTGCCGGGCGAGCCTTGGCTGGGCGCCGCGACCGGTAGTGCGTGGCCCGGGGACGGCCCACCGCGGCGCAGGCGGAGCGCGTGCCGAGCAGCGGCTCGAGATCGGTGAACGCGGCGTCGATCACGGCTGCTGCCTGTGCTCCTCGGTGCTCTCGGCCAGCAGCCGCTCCAAGAGCTCCGATGCTTTTCCCGCGATTTCGAGGGCCAGGCGGTGCTTGGCCAGCTCGCCCTCCAGGCGCTCGATCCTCCGGTGGGCCCGGTCCAGCTCGACCTGGGCCTGGGTCCGGCGACGGCGGGACTTGGGGGCCAGCTCCCGAAGCGCGCCCTCGTCGCGGGCCCGCCGCCACTCCACCAGGTGGGAGCTGTACAGCCCCTCCCGCCGGAGGAGGGCGCCCTTCGCCCCCGCCTCCGTGAGGCGCTCGTACTCGTCGAGGATGGCCAGCTTGTACTCCGCGGAGAACCTGCGCCGGCGGGGCCGGTCGTCCTCTCTCACTTGGCCATCCTGGCCGTGTGAGAGCAACGCAGCATTCGTCAGGGTCATCGGTCTTCGAGCTCCTGTCTCGCCCTGGAGGGATGGAGTGCTACTGGAGGTGTCTCACCTCAGCCTGACAGACAGGGTACCGCTCCCGGTTGTCGACGAGTTCCGGTTGGTGATGGGTCATCGGATTCCTGACATAGCGGGAGCTTGAAGGATTTTTCGGTGATGTGTGCGCTGACACACCCATTCCCGGCGGTGTCACTGGGGCGTAGTAGGCTCGATCACCGATGGCGGCAGCAACGGTGTTTCCCACGAACAACCAGATCAACAAGGCGGGCAAGAAGCTTCGTGCGTGGTGGGGAGGTCTCGAACTCACGCGGGAAGACCTCTACCCTGCTCTTGATGTTGTCTCCGCCTACCGGGCGAGCCATCGGAAGCCGATGACGCACGCCAACATGGGTCTCCGCTCTGTCGTGAAGTCGCAGGGCTGCCAAGCGAAGATCTCGCAGCGGCTCAAGCAGATGCAGACCATCGTCGGCAAGCTTGAGCGGTACCCGAAGATGGCCCTTACGACCATGCAGGACATCGCCGGCTGTAGGGCCATCGTCGAAGACATCCTTCAGCTACGGCGAATCGAGGCGAAGCTCGTTGCGAACAGCATCGCGAGGACGGGCTCACCCCCGAAGGTGGACGACTACCTCAAGACTCCCAAGGCCTCGGGGTACCGCGGAGTCCATGTCATCGTTCAGTATGGAAACCCCCCTCGGAGCATCGAGGTTCAACTGCGTACACCCGTGATGCATGGATGGGCGTACACGGTCGAGCGTCTCGGTGGCAAGATCGGGCAGGATCTCAAGAGCGGATACGGTCCCCCGGAGGTGCTGCGGCTGATGGAGGCTATTTCCGAGGCGATGGAGCTTGAGGAAAGGGACGAACCGGTCGATAGTGCCCTTGTGGACCGAATCAACGACTTGCGGCGGGATGCGCTACCCTTCATGGTGGCACGTCCTAACGGGAGGTCCACGCCATGAGCGACATCCAACACTTCCTACTCGTCTTCGACCACGGCGCAGGGCACCTGGTCGAGGAAATTCCGTTTGGCTCCGACGGAGAGAGAGCCGTCGCTGCCTACTCCGCCAAGGAACGCGAGTACGCAGGCAAGCGTGACGTGGAGATCGTCCTGATCGGGTCCGACTCGATGGAGACGGTTCGGATTACGCACGCCAACTACTTCGACGGCACCGTGGCGATCTCGAAGTACCTTGCTGGGCTGGACGTGGGATGACTAGCGAGGGGAAGGAAGGCGATACTGGAAGGGGCGCTCCCGCCACAACGAGCAGCGCCCCTCGCATCGTCGGGACAAGCGCACGAAGATCAACATGGATCCCGACCAGGCGTTGAAGGTGCTGCTCAGGACGCCGCGGAAGCGCCGTACCGCCGGATGAGCGGTTTGTAGGCCAGCCTCCGACCGGCAACCCGCCCGAGCAGATCGTCCACTCGCTCCGCGTCGCTCGATCCCCGCGTTGAGTAGCGGTAGTCGAACTCGGCGAGGTACCGGGGCAGGTGCTCCCGGCTGACGCGGTGGTGGGTGCCGTCGAGGGACCGCTTCAACTGCGAGAAGTAGCCCTCGGCCGGGTTAGTGGTCACGTCGCCCCTCACGTACTCCCCGGAGTGGTGGTCCACGGTCTCATGGGCCGCGAACTCCTGGCCGAGCGCCTTGTACTGCGCCCCGCTGTCGGTGTGGAGGACCGAGCCCGCCATGTCCACCCGCTCGGCGATGGCCTTGCGGAGCGTGGCCCCGGTCACGTCGGGGACGACCCGGGAGTGGATCTCACCGGTGGTGCGGTTCACCAGGGAGAGCACGGGGGTCTTGTCGGTGACTCCCTGGCCCCCGGACCCGGGCTTGTGGCCGTGGCGGTTGGCGGGCTTGCCCCCGATCCACGTCTCGTCAGCCACAACGGTTCCGACAAACATCCCGAGGCCGTTGTCCCTCATGGCCTCGCGGATGCGGTGGGTCATGAACCACGCCGAGCGAGGGGTGAGCCCGTACTTGCGTTCGATCTCCCGGGCACTGACGCCGTTCTTGGAGGAGCACATCTCGAACATGACGAACACCCACGTCCGCACGGCGATCTTGGTCCCATGCAATGACGGTGTCGGTGAGGACGGAGAACTGACGGCGACAGGCTCCGCACTTCCACACCCGGCGCTCCGTCCGAGCCCCGGTCCGAGTCTTGCGGGTCTGGCCGTCAGCCGGGTTCAGGAAGTAGCAGCGGTCCTCGTTGCCGCAGTGGGGACACACCGGACCGTCCGGCCACCGGAGCCCCTCAAGGTACTGGTAGGCCGATCCCTCATCGGGGATCCGCTGGGCCAGCCGAAGGATATTGGTCTCTGACACACCCTGATCATGACAGGAGGCACTGACACGAACTGGCGTTCGATGCAGGCGCTTGCACTCAGGTTGAACGCCATCGCTGCCCTGGTTCAAGATGGCCGACATGGATGATGACGAACGTCAAGCAGCCAAGCTCCGCGCTAAGGCTGCCAAGAAGCACCAGCCGGAGAGCATCAAACTTCTTCTCGTTGCCCAGACCCCACCCGAGTCACTCGAACGGTACTTCTACTTTGAGAGCGTGACGGAACAGGATGCCCTGTTTCGGTACGTCACCAAGTTGATCCTCGGGAAGGAGCCGACCCGAGAGAACAAGGCCCAATTGCTGACCGAGCTTCGGAACGACGGTGTCTTCCTAATCGACCTGAAGCCCAATCCGAGAGACAGTGCGGTGTTGGGCAGCTTCGTCCCGGACCTGGTGGCTCGCTGCAAGGCTCTCAATCCCGAACGGATCATCCTCATCAAGGTCGACGTCTACGATGTCGCGTTCCACAGCTTGAAACGGGAGGGACTGCCGGTGGTGGACGAGCGGATTCCTTTCCCCGGGACCGGGCAGCAGAAGAACTTCGAGACGAAGTTCGCTGACGCGCTCAAGCGTCCCTCAAGCCAGCCCACTTGACTGTCGTCCCCGCGGGTGGGGGCGGGGGTCGATGGGTGTGTCAGCGCACACATCACCGATTTTTCAAGCTCGTCAAAGCCCGGCCCCGCGCGAGAGAACCGAGCCGGGGTCCCGCGGGTAGACAGTTTCCGGTCGTGAGCGCCGCTGGTATGGTCACCGTACTGCTCCCCGCCGTCCGGGTTCTCCGCCCGAACTGGCGGGGATTATTCTTGTCACCCCCGACGGGTACCGTGGTGGACGTGGCCGATCGCGTCGTCGGTCCTCCTCGACAACCCAATGTCTGCTCCGGGCTGATTTCAGGTCTCAGCCGCTCATCGCGAAGCTCGTTAGGCCAAAGTTGGCTCAAGGTCAATCTCACAGAAGTTGTTGTCGCTCATAGCGACACTCAATACGTCCAACTTGAGTTTTGGTCAACTTGCGCTAAACTGACTTCGTGAACGAACGAGCCGTTACCGCCAAGAAGGCCGTCCAGCGCCTCGCCGATGCGGGCCTACGCCTCTTCACGATCGATGACCTGGTGGATCAGACCGGGCTCGACCGGAGGGCAGCGACCCACCTCGCCTACCGAATGGCGCGAGCGGGCCTGACCAGGCGCCTCCGGCGCGGACGGTATGCCCTCCTCGAGCCGGCGGATTGGGAGCAAGAGACGTTCCTGACGAACTGGTACTTGGCTGCTGCACACCTCGTCGCGCCGGGTCCCTACTACCTCGCCTACTACACGGCCATGGAGCTTCACCAGATGCTCCAGCACCCTCTCCGGACTGTCTTCGTGGCAGTGCCCCGGGCCCGGGCTCTGGTGACCCTCGGCACCACCCGGATTCGGTTCGTCACCGTGAAGCGGGAGCGGTTGTTCGGCTTCGAAGAACGCCAGGTCGAGGCGGGCCGAGCGGTCAACGTGGCGGATCTCGAACGCACGTTCCTTGACGCCGTCGACCGGCCCGACCTGTGCGGCGGGATCGAAGAGGTCTTTCGAGGCTTCGCCAGGCGCCACCGTGACCTGAACGGTGATCGCCTCCTCAAGTACGTCGGTCGCTTCGATCGACCGGCGGTCACGAAGCGGCTGGGGTTCCTCCTCGAGGCGGCCGGCGTCGGGGACCCCGAACTCCTCTGGGAGATCGAACGCCTGGCCGGGCGGACCCGCCATTACTACCCCCTGGTGAAGGGCCAGGAGGTCGAAGGAGCAGATCGAAACAAGCGGTGGGAGCTCCTGATCAACACCGATCTCCAGAAGCTGCTCCGGGCGGCACGAACGTGATCACGGACGATGAAATCCGGCGCCGGGCCAGGGATCTGGGGCTGGCGATCGCCCAGGTCGAGCGCGACTACGTCATGAGCCACCTCCTGTCCCTGGCGGCTTCCAGCTTCCCGGAGTTCATCTTCCGCGGAGGGACGGCCTTGGCCCGCGCGTACTGGCCAGACTTTCGGCTCTCGGAGGATCTGGACTTCATCTCTGAGCATCCCGTGAGCGATTTCCAGCAACGGCTGGAGGCAGTGGTGGCGGAAGCCGCCCAGGCAACGGGCCGGGACCTCACCATCGAGTCCTCCACGTTGAGGTCGGGTTGGTGGCAGTCGATCGTCGTGTGGGCCGGCGGAACCACGAAGCTCGACGTGAACACGAACGAGAGAGCACATCTCCCTGCCTCACAGCGAAAGTTGGAGCTGCCCTACTCCGACCTCTCGACGCACGGCCGCGAGCTTGCCGTCGTTGCCGTCGAGGAAATCCTGGGGAACAAGTGGTTCATCCTCGACGATCGGTGGGAGCCTCGGGACCTGTTCGACGTGTGGTGGGGCCTCGCCCGTGCGGGCATCACGTTCGCCGAGCTGGCGGATGGACACCGGGCGAAATACGGGTACGGGCCTCAGCGCATCCCTGCCAGAGCGGCCAGGCGACTCAAGAGTGCGTGGGATCAGAGGCTTGCACACCAGCTCAGGGAGCTTCCTGAATTTGATGGCGTCCTTGCGGAGGTGACCGAGGCGTACGACGCGTGGTCGGGCCGCAGGAGGGACGACCGGACCTGATCGGGCGTCAGCCCCAGAAGATGCCCGTTGGGTCGGCATCGATCTCGGCGAGCAGCGGCTCCACGCCGGGGGCAGGGTCGATCAGCTCGTAGACGTGCCACCGGCTGTTCCGGTCGGCCCGGTACAGGGTCCACAGGCTGGCGCCCGGGTTGTATCGGAGTTGGGCGATGGGCATGCGGGTCCATTCCGGGCCGAAGTCGGGGCGCCACGGAGGCCGGCACTCGAAGATCGTGATCGAGGGGCCCCGGATGGTGTACTCCATCCGGATCTCGTCCCGGTGCTGGGCCGGGGTCCGGTCGGCGCAGTACCGGGCCACCGCCCGTTCCGCGGCGGCTCGGACAAGCTCGGGGATGGCGGTGCCCGCGGTCACTGGGTGAATGCCCCTCGGACCAGCGCTCGGTAGGCGTCCGGGACCGCGTTCTGGGTGAAGTCGGCGAAGATCACCTCGAGGTCGTCCTCGGCCAGGCCGTATGCCTGCGCCACCAGCGCGTCGATCTCGGCCCGGAGGCGGTCGCGCTCGTGCGGCGCCAGCGGGCCGCACTCGACCGAGCACGCTGCAGCGAACTCGGCGAAGCGGTCGTCCACGCACGAAAGGCGGGCCGCGCGCCGGGCGATGCCCTCGACGTTGGTCTCGTCTGCTGGCGGGAAGCACAGGAGGTCGAGGACGTAGAAGTTGAGGTGGGTCTCCACGAACCGACGGGCCTGCCAGTCGAAGGGCAGGCTGTCGAGGACGCCGAGGACGAAGGCCTGCTCGGGCGGCGCCCCTTCGGGAAAGACGAGGTACGGGGCCGTGTTCGTGAGGAACGTGCGCGGCGGGACCAGGCAGGCGCGGACGGTCCGGGAGTCGGTGGCCCTGGAGACGTCTCGGAAGGCCACCCGCGCCGCGTGGAACGGGTGAGTCAAAGGGTCCTCCAGGACCTCGCGGGGGAAGCTTCCTCGGAACCGGCTCCGGCTGGAGGTCCGCTTGGCCTGGAGCCGCTTCATCGCGTCGCGCTCCCGGGCGAACCCGGCCGGCTCGCGCCCGTGGGGGTCGTACTGGTCGAAGTTCCTTCCCTTCCACACGGGAACGCCATCGGAATGCCGAAAGAAGCGCCTGTCGTTGGTCTCGTCGAGCTCCCTGACCGGGAAGGCTGACCACACGCCCGGGTAGGCCTGGTCGAACCGGGGGCCCCGGCGCATGCGGTCGAACACCGCGACGCCCTCGGGGGAGGGGAGGAGCGGGACCTCGTAACCGGGGCCGCCCTCCATCCGCGTCCATTCCTGGAGACGCTCCAGCGCCACCGCCACGCCCGGAGCGCCCGACGCCCGTTCGAACTCCGCGCGCGACGCGGACGGGCCGCTGATGTGCAACTCCGCACCCGGCGTCGGAGCGCGTCGCCGGGCAGCCAGGAGGGCGATCGTGTACTGCGGGTGAATGGGGAACGCCCACGACCGGTTGTTCAGGATGAAGTCGAGTCGCGCCACTCGGGCGTTCGGGAAGAGCCACCTGCGAAACCCCCGAGCCCCGTCCACCAGGAACGCCGACCGGGGGAGCACCACGCCCAGCCTGCCACCCTCCCGGGCCAGCGAGCGGTACCGCTCGCAGAAGAGCTTGTAAGTGTCCGTGTCGCCAGCCCCCTGCGCCACGTATCCGCCCTGGGGCCCGAAGAACCGTCGCTTGCCCTCCAGGTCGCTCCGTCTCCGCTCAAGCTCCGGCTCGAGCTGCGGGTACCGGCCGCGGAGGTCGTCGATCCGCCGTCGGCGCTCCGACTCGGCCGTGACGCCCCGCAGGCCGGGGTCGTGCAGGGCATAGAACCCCAGCTCTTCCACCGTGAGCTCCTCCCACGGCGGGTTCCCGATCACCACGTCGAACCCCGGCCGGCTCGCGGCGGGGGCCTCGTGGAGCCCGGCCTGATGCTCGCCCACGTCCAGCTTCGGGTTGTCGCCCAATTCGTCCGGGAACTGGGCGCCCTCGCGCATGAACACCTCGGGGAACTCCACCGGCCAGTGGAAGAAGGACCGCTCCTCGGCCATCTGGATGGCGGGCTCCAGGAACTCCGCTTCCCCGCGGGCCTCGCGGCCCTCCAGCAGGTGGTCGGCGGCCCCCTGGAGCCAGTTCCGGGCACCGCGAAGCCCGAATGGCTCGGCGCACCACACGCTGAAGGCGTGGTCCAAGCCCTGGGTGACCTCCCGCAGCTCGTCCTCGACCCGGCGCGAGGCCTCCACCTCGTCAGGCGTACGGTCGGGCGTCTCCGCGATCCGGGCAGCGACCTCCCGGGCCCGCCGGAGCGCCGATGGGATGGGGGCGTTCTCGTACTCGCCGAACAGCGGCCCCAGGTCCGCCAGGACCACAGGATCGGCTACGCCGACCAGGGCGTCTCCCCGCTTCAGATTGTGCCCCAGGTAGGCGAGCGATAGCCCGGGGACAAACGAGGCCAGCCACAGGCTGACCTTGGCCACCTCCACCGCCATCGGGGAGAGGTCCACGCCGTAGACACAGTGCTTCAGGACCAGGCGCCGCAGGAGGTCGCCGTCCTCGATGCGGCCCTCCCATCGCGCCTCCGTCTTCAGGTCCTCCAGCAGGCGGATCACCGGCTTCAACGGGTGGTCGGCCAGGAACGTGCCGATCCGCTCGGCCACCCGGTCGAGGGCGTCGGCCAGGAAGTGGGCGCTCCCCATGGCGGGGTCGAGGATCCGGAAGTCGAACAGGAGCCTGGCGGCATCGTTCGCGTTGCGTTCGGCCGCCTTCGCCACCCGCCCCAGATGTTCCTCCAGGGCCGGGAGCACCGCGTGGTCTACCAGGTGGCGGACGATGACCTGAGGCGTGTAGTACACGCCCCCGGCCTTTCGGCCGCCGCTCTCGGTCTGGTAGAAGAGCTGGCCCTCCGCGATCTCGGGCTCCCGGCGCCCCGCCGGGACCCAGCGCTCGACCCTTCCGTCGTAGGCGAGGGGCTCGGTCGCGTACGACAGGTGGAGGGAGAGCAGCCCCTCGTAGATCCGGCCCAGGTGCGTGATCTCGAGGTCTCCGTAGTCGACCCCGGCGCCCGCGTCCTCTCCTTCGGGGTCGAACCCCAGGGCGGCCAGCGCCGGTCCGAAAGCCGAGTCGGCGATCCGGGCCTCCTCGATCAGCTCCGCGCCGGGGAGGACGTCCGAGGCGAACAGGTCGCCGTTGTACGCGGGCAGCCCCCAGGCGGTGTTCCCCGTCCGCATGGCGTGGACGAGCGTGGTGAAGCGGTCCCACAGCGTGCTGGCTCGGGCATCGAACTCCGAGCCCTGGCCGCGGGCCTCCTGGAGCAGTTGGGTGGCGGAGTGGGGGCGATAGGCAGCGAGCGCGTAGGGGAGGTACCCGCGGCTCTTCAGGTACAGGAAGAACAGCAGGCGGAACAGGATCAGGAGGGCGGCATCCTCGATGTTCCTGCGGACGTTGGGACTAGTCAGCCGCTCCCGGCGTGGAGCGGCGGAGAGGTGTGCGCCCATGCCGCGAGCCAGCGCCGGCAGGACCTCCTCTCGGATCTGGCGCTCGATCGTCTCCCGAAGCTCGTTCCCGAGCGCCGCCGCCTCCTCCACCAGCCGCTCCAGCAATCCGCCCGGCGCGAGCGATTCGGGGGCCAGGAGCCCCAGGTACGCCCAGTCGCCCGGTTCCGTGTGCGTGATGTCGATCTCCAGGTACCGGGCGGTGGCCGCACCGACCGAGGTCT
Source organism: Actinomycetota bacterium (assembly GCA_030774015.1). Lineage (NCBI taxonomy): Bacteria > Bacillati > Actinomycetota > Actinomycetota bacterium. The sequence goes on from JALYLZ010000016.1 coordinate 9,813, forward strand.
GCGCCGGGAAGAGGCGGAACCGGTCGTTGGTGGCGAGCACGCCCCACGGGACGCCCTCCTTCCGGCAGTCCGCGACCAGCAGGCCTTCGGGAGGGCTCCCTTCGGGCGTCATCCGGGCGAACGCGGACGGGTCGGCGAACGGATGCACCACCGCGATCCTCCGGTCGCCGTGCCGGAGGAGGTACCCGCGGTCGGCTCGGGACTCAGCTTGGTAGCCGAGGGCCGTGAGGTTCTCCCGCCAGGTCCGGCCAGGCCGCACGCTCGCGGCGTCCGCTTGGAGGCGTCGCCAGTCCTCGGGATGGTCGCGGGGTAGCCGGCGTGCCAGCAGGTGCTTGGTGAGCAGGCCCCGGATGACCAGTCCGGGAATGCCAGAGCGGTCCATGCGCTCGAGGGCCGCGGCCAGCGCCGCTGTGGCGTCCCGCCTTGATTTCCCCTCCAATTCCCGGAGTACTCCCACCAGCGCGTCCGCCCCCACCTCCCGGACCGGCTCGTCGGCTCGTTGGGGTCCGAGAACCCGCGCCGCGGAGTCTCCGGTGGGACAGATCACGAGGAGGGGGGTTCCGCGGGAACCGCGCCGGCGGGTCCACACGGCCCGGAGGCGACGGTCGTTCACCTGACCGGCCAGGGCGATCTCGACTTGGGAGACCGTCCAGACCCAGCGGACCTCCGGGGCGTCGGCGTCCGACACCGGCAGCCCCGGCCCCAGTGCTGTGGCGAGGGTCTGCTCCAGTGGGTCACTCGATATCGCCATCGTGCGGAACGATAGCCGCCCCGAACGGTAGTCTCCACGCCGGTGGAAGCCGAGGATCCCGGTGGGTGGCTGATCGTCCTGGCCGAGGTGGAGGCTCTGCGCTGGGTCCTGGCGGAGCGCCGGATGGCCTTCTCGGAGGGACAATGCCGCCGGGCGTCGGCGATCCGGCCCGGTGACGAGCTCGTGGTCTACATGGGTCGCGGTGCCTTTCACAACCCAACGCGGGATCGGTCGCAGCTCGCCGCCCTGGCCAGAGTGACGAGCGATATCCGGGCGCTTTCTCCGCCGGTGAGCATCGCAGGCCGGGAGTTCGCATGTGGCTGCACGCTCGAGATCCTGATGTCGCTTCCGGAGCGGTCCGGCGTCCCCGTCCAGCCCCTGGTCGGCCGGCTCAGCTTCGTTAGGTGGAAGGAAGTCTGGGGCCAGTACTTCCGGGCCGGCCTTGTCCGGGTGGCCCCGAACGATATGCAGGTACTGCGAACGGCTCTCGGCCAAGCGGCGGTAGGCTGAATCCCATGAAGAGGGGCTTCCAGTGGCAGGCTCCGCGTGTCACCGGCGGACCAAGCCGAAGGAGGCCCCCGCATGTTGTACGCCGGTCTGGATCTGTCGAGGAAGAGGCTGGACGTGCATCTGCTCGATGAGAGCGGAGGGACGAAGGAGGTGACGGCCGTCTCACCGGACGGCGACGCGCTGCGAACGCTCGCCGGGTCGACGGTGAGGTACGGGGAGCCGGTCCGGGCGGCCATCGAGTCGATGAACGGCGCCCGGTTCGTCCACGACACCCTGGAGCTCGCGGGATGGGACGTCGAGATCGCCGACGCCCAGAAGGTGAAGGGCCTGGCCCCCCTGGCCTGCAAGACCGACCGCATCGTCGCCTGGGTCCTGGCGGAGCCCGCCCGCCGGGACCTCGTGCCGGCGATCTGGCTCCCCACCCCAGGCGTCCGGGCCGAACGGGAGCGGGCCAGGTTCCGCCTGCACCTCGTGCGGCACCGCACCGCCCTGAAGAACCGTATCCACGCCACGCTCATCGCTTTCGGCCATCCCTGTCCGGTCTCCGACCTGTTCTGCCGCGTGGCCGGGTCATCTTCTCGATCGAGGGGCCGGCAGGTCAAGGTGCGAGCACCGGGACGACCCTCGCCCACTTGCCGAGCTCCCCTGCGGTGGCCGAAACTTATGCGCACGCAAACCGAGCTTGAGAGGGGACCGGCCGTTGGGTGAGTTCGAACAGGCGTGCGCCGACACCGAGCGCGAAGCGAGGGCAGCCGCCAAGGCTGCAGCGGCGCTTGCCTCCGCTGCCAAACAGCTCGTCAAGGCAGCGCAGAGCGGCGACATCGCCAAGATCCGGAAGACCGCGGTGAGCCTGAGAGTCGCCGACCATTTGGCGCGTCAGGAAGCCCGAACCGCCGAGATGGCCTGGCCCCTCACGCCCGAGGAGGAGGAGGTGCTCCTTCGCGACCGCTACGAGGACGAGTTGATGGACGTGGCCAAGAGTCGCGGACTCCAGATCCACCGGCACGACGACCGGCTGGTGTCGTTTCCGTCACTGCTCAAGGTGCTGCCCGAGGCCAGGGCCGTTCAGGTCGACCGCGCCAGGGTGACGGGACTGCGGCCCACCCACCTCGTGGCTCTCTTGGAGAAGAACCAGTCGAAGATGCCGCGCTTCAAGCCGGGGCAGTTCCTGGAGTCGCTCTACGGGGCGTACCGGCTCGTCATCGGTCGCGAAGGCGTACAGGGGACGACACTCGGCAACGTGTACCGGGCCCTGACGCTCCTGCCGGGGTTGGCGAAGGACTACGACAAGACCGACTTCGCCCGCGACGTCTTCTTCCTCGACCGAAGCGGGGTGACGACCACGAGATCTGGGGCCCGCGTGTCCTTCCCTGCCAGCACGGGAACCAGGGGACCGTCGCATCTGATCACATTCGTGGCGCCTGATGGCACGCCGGTTGTCTATTACGGCGTCAAGTTCTCGGAGCCCGGGCATGACCGCTGAGATGCGCCCGGACGAATGGCTCGGCTTCATCCGTCGTGAGTATCTGGATGAATTCGTGAAGGCCGGTGGGGCCTCCATCAAGTTCGTCGTTCCGCACGATGAGCAAGCGGGCCTGACCATCCTGGACGGGCTCAACCGCGCTGCGGAGGAACAGGGATACCTCGTTGCCGGCGTGAGCGCGGCCGAGACACGTGCGCACATGATGGATCAGCTCTTCTTCCGCGTCGCGGATCAGATCCCCTGGGAACGGCTGGCCATCCTGGTGCTCGGCGAGCTCGCTCGATCCGCCGGTTACACGGTTCCCGTCCTCGATGGCGCTCCGTTCGTGGGTGCCCTTGCACGCGCCAACGATCTCGACGCGGGGTTCCTGCGCGGGGAGCTCCGTCGCGAGGTGAGCAAGGCGGTGTTCATGCGCAGCACGCTGGCCAAGGATTTCCGGGTAGCGATGACACAACTCTGCCTGGCGCAGCTTTCGGGTGGGCCCGACGGCGCCACGACGACAGAGGTGATCACGGACTGGCTTACCGGAAAGGTGAAGACCGTGGGGGCCGTCAAGCCCTACAACATCTTCACCCGGATCAACCGGGCCAACGCGCGGTACGTCTTCGAGTCGATGCTCGATTGGATTCGCTTCGCAGGCTGCCCGGGCCTCGTGGCGAGGCTCGATCTTGCTCGAATCACGGTGGCGAAGAACCCGCGGGACGGGCTCACGTACTACACGAAGACCTCGCGCCTGGACGCCTACGAGCTGCTCCGCCAGTTCATCGACTCGACGGACCGTCTGGATGGGTTCCTGCTCGTCGTCGTGCCCGCTCCCCAGTTCCTGGACGACAGCTCCGCCGGCAGGGGTGTGGGTGAGTACCAGGCCCTCAAGTTCCGGGTGTACGACGAGATCCGCGATACGAAGCTCGTGAACCCGATGTCCTCACTGGTCCGGGTCTCCTCGGCCGCCCCGGTGGCGGTGCCGACGTGACCACCGAGCCCCTCGCGACCGTCCCGGGCAGGACCGAGTGCCGGCGCGCGCTCGAAGCACTGCGAAGCGGCGTCCCGAACCGGGACGCCGTGCGTGTCCTCGGATGCGGTCAAGCGGAGGTCGAGAGGCGATTCCTGCAACAACTCGACGCCCTCCGCCCGTCCGTCGAGAGTGGCGACCCGGTTCCGGGCCTTCTCGTGTCCGGCGACTTCGGCACCGGAAAGTCACACGTGCTCGAATATCTCCAGCACCTCGCGCTGTCGCGCAACTTCGTCTGCAGTCGCATCGTCATCAGCAAGGAGACTCCCCTCTACGACCTCCGCAAGCTCTTTAAGGCGGCGGTCGACCAGGCTGAGGTTCCCGATCAACACGGGCCGGCCGTCAGCGAGATCGCGCTGAAGATCGACCCCAACTCCTCCCTCTATGTCGACTTCTACCGGTGGGCACACGAGGACGGCAGCGGCCTCAGCACGTTGTTCCCCGCGACGTTGCTGCTCTACGAACGACTCAAGAGCGATCCGGAGCTGACGGAGAAGATCACCAACTTCTGGTCGGGTGAGGGATTCTCGATCCGTGACATCCGTGGTGGGCTCCGTCAGATCGGGGAGCTCAGCACCTACCCGGTCAAGGCCGTGAAGCTTGCGCAGCTGGCGCGGGAGCGGTTCGCTTTCGTCAGCCGGCTCATCCAGGGGGCCGGATACGCGGGCTGGGTGCTGCTGATCGACGAGGTCGAGCTCGTGGGCCGCTACAGCATCCTCCAGCGGGGGAGGTCCTACGCCGAGCTCGCGAGGCTCATGGGCAGGATCGATGAGGACGGTTTCGTGGGAGTCACCGCGGTGGCAACGATCACCACCGACTTCGACATCGCCGTGCTCCAGGAGAAGGGCGATCGCGACGCCGTGGGCCCGAAGCTGAGGAGCAAGGGCACCGACGATTGGGCGGTGCTTGCCGCCCGCGCCGAGGTGGGCATGAGAATGATCGAGCGCGACGACCTCGAGCTGGTGCCTCCCGACGAGACCGAGCTCCGCACCACCTACGAGCGACTTCGTGACATCCACGGCAAGGCGCATGGTTGGGAACCCCCCGATGCCTGGGGGAGCGAGCACTCGACCCGCCGTCGCATGCGTTCGCACGTGCGCCGGTGGATCGCGGAGTGGGACCTCCGCCGCCTGTATCCGTCGAGCCAGGTCGACCTCGAGGAAGAGGAGCTTCACGTCGAATACGGCGAGGACACGACGCTGCAACGTGCACCCGAGGGAGCTACCGACGGGAATGGAGTGACGGAGTAGCAGGTGCCCATCCCCTTTCGCGATCATGGCGATGTCGATGACCTCGGCCTCGCCGGTTATCTGCGGTTCGTCGACGAGGGTGCCGGGGGGCTCCGGGGGGCGCTGTTTCTGGTGAACGGCCGCGGCGAGCCCGTTGAGTTCTGCTTCAGCCGGGTCGATGTCCCTGCATCGTCTCTGTGGCGGGCCAGCGAGGCGAGGCGGCAGGCCGTGCGCGCTCTGTGCCTCCCGTTGTTCACCGCATGCCCGCGCGAACCGCTCCTCCTGCTGGCTCGGGCCGAGGAAGTGCCGCCGCCGGTGTTCGCGGAGGATCTCGAGGTGCTCGTGCCTCTCTGCCGGGTGGCGGACGGGGCGGCCGCAGCTCATGCGGCATCGGAGTGGGCCGAGGAGCTGAACGATGCGCTGCACGTATTCTGGGTGGCCGCCCCGCCTGCTCCGGACTCGCCTGTTCGAGTCCTTCTCGATGCCCTGCGTGGTCGAGGGCTGATGCTCGAACCATTCGAACGCGCAGCCAGAGGTATCGACGAGGCCTTCGCGTCGATGTGAGCCGATCGGTGTGGTGGGCCGAGCGAGGAACCGACGCGCCTGTGCGCCGCAGGTGGTTCCGACGTCGGGTGCGAAGGCCAACGGCGGGTGTCGTCCTGCGGATTCCACTGGGCGCGGCGCGTGCGGCAGAGACGCGAACGCTCCCCGCGAACAGGATCTCGCCGTTGCCGGTCGAGCGGCTCTTGCGGACGGCGATCGCTGCGGGGAAAGCTGCCGTCTTCGATCTGACTGAGCGCCCAGAGCGTCAGTCGGGCGCGCCGGTTGCACCCGGCGAAGGGAGCGGGGCCCGCGCTGGTGTCCGTCTGCGGACGCGCCCCGCGGAGCCAGAGGGCCCGTCGCTCGCCGATCGCCTGCGCGTTCTTCTCCTTGTACCACTAGATGCCTTGCTCCCCGGGCCCGACACGATCCTCGATTGGCCGGGACAGTTCCTTCCTTACCAACTCGATGGCGTGCGGGCCCTCCTGGACCGGGACCGGATCCTTCTCGCCGACGACATGGGCCTAGGGAAGACGGTCCAAGCCGCGGCAGCCATTCGCATCCTCTGCCACCGCCGCGAGATCGAACGTGTGCTGCTCGTGGTGCCGGCCAGCTTGCGCGAGCAGTGGAAACGCGAACTGACGCGCTGGGCGCCGGAGCTGCGCCTGATGCTCGTCCATGGTCAGCCGAGGGACCGTGCCTGGCAGTGGGCGGCCGAAGCGCACGTGATCATCGTCGGCTACGAGACTCTGCGATCAGACTTCACCGACAACCCGCAGTCGCCACCCCGCCGGCGGACGTGGGACATCGTTGTGCTTGACGAGGCGCAAAAGATCAAGAACCGCGAAGTCGAACTGAGCCGGGCCTGCAAGCTGCTCAACCGCCGCCGATCGTGGGCCATGACCGGTACGCCGCTCGAGAACCGGCTCGAAGATCTCGCGTCGATCATGGAGTTCGTCGATCGGGATCCGGGCGGCCCGCCCGTACACTACTCGTCGACGAGCGACATGCTCGAGCGCCACCGCCAGCTGCAGCTCCGGCGGCGCAAGGTCGATGTGCTTCTCGATCTTCCGCCCAAGCAGGTCATCACGTTGTCACTGCCGCTCCTCGAGGAACAACAGCTCACCTATGACAGGGCCGAGCGCGATGGCGTGCTCCAACTCGAGGAACGCGGCGCGGAGATCCGGGTCGAACATGTCCTTGAGCTGATCCTGCGGCTGAAGCAGATCTGCAACTTCTGTCCGCGGAGCGGGCAGTCGGCCAAGCTCGCCGACATTCGAAGTCGAATGGAGGTGTTGACCGACGAGGGCCACCGAGCGCTCGTGTTTTCCCAGTTCACCGATGAGCGATTCGGAGTTGCCGCGGTGCGACGGGCTCTGGACGAATTCAACCCGCTGACATACACGGGCGGTATGACAGGCGTCGAGCGTGACCACGTGATCCAGCAGTTCAAGAATAGCGAGCGTCATCGGGCGCTCGTGCTGTCGCTCCGGGCCGGAGGCATTGGCCTGAACCTACAGGAGGCGTCGTACGTGTTCCATCTCGATCGATGGTGGAACCCTGCGATCGAGCGCCAGGCCGAGGACCGGACTCACAGGATGGGTCAGGTCTTCCCCGTGACCGTGTTCAAGTACGCGATGATCGGCACGATCGAGGAACGGATCGACGAAGTCATCTCAGCGAAACAGCAGCTCTTTGACCAGGTAGTCGACGATGTTTCGCTCGATCTCGGCGCGGGTCTGACCCGCGAGGAGCTCTTCGGGCTCTTCGGGCTTCGCTCGTCGGGCATCCTGGTACCTCTGCCGGACACGCCGCCTCCGGGTATCGAGCTCGAGCAGCGCTGCGCGTCGATCTTGCGGCAAGTGGGGTGGACCGTTGAGGAGACTCCGCGATCCCGCGATGGAGGCGTTGACCTCATCGCAACGCGCATCGACGAAGTCGGAGTCGAAGACTGCCTGTACGTGCAGTGCAAGGACCACGCACGGCCTGTTGGTGTGGACGTGGTTCGCTCGTTGCTCGGAGTGCTCCCCCCAGACCGACATGTGCGGGCTATCTTGGTGAGCACCTCTGGACTCACACCTGATGCCGCTCGGCTTGCCCGGGAGCGAAGTGTCGTCGTCTGGGATGACGCCCGAATGGCTCAGTTCGAGCGTCGTGCCTGAAGGTCGTGCCTCGCCTCGAAGCATCCTCCTTCTGTACGAGCTCTACGTACGGGAACTGACCGGTCCGGCCAAGAAGACCAGCATCGTCGACGAATGGCTCGGGAGGAACAGTTCGCCTGGCCTGGAGGAGCCCCTTCATTCGCCGCTACTTGCTGGCTGGTCCCTGACATCACGTGACCAGGGGCCGACGGTTACTCCGTTAGTCGATATTGGGACTGGCCGTCTCAGCGCGCTCGCCCGGGCGGTGCCCAAGGGCCTCCCGGCGGCCACGCCATCTCGAAAGGAGTCCCCTGGGCGGCCGACGCGGCGGGCGCGGCATGACGATAGCGCCGACCGACTCCACAACCCGGGCAAGTTCCGCTCGACTCCATCGCTCCGGGCCGCTCTGGCCGGCGCGACCACGTGAGCGAAGTGCGATCCCTGGACAGTTGATCCGCGGCGAGTAGCTTTGCCGGGGGGCGGGCCTTATCAGGGTGCACCCGGACGATATGCAGGTACTGCGAACGGCTCTCACCCGAGGGGCGACGGACTGAGACTCGGGGCCAGCGGGACTACCCGACGGCGCGGATGATCTCCTGGCCCAGCTCCGGGAACTCGGACAGGCGGTCGCGGCGCTCGGCGGTCAGGCGCTCCACGATCTGGCGGTACTCGTCGGTGCGGCCCTGCTCCTCGTACAGCCGCCACGGCTGGAGCAGCTCGACGTCGTCGATGCCGGGCACGTCCTCGGCCACCTCGTAGCCGAAGTCCGGCGAGTCGGTCCACTTGATGGTGCTCTCCGCGATGGCCTGCACGACGGCCGAGGAGTGCGGGATCTTCACCTTCTTGCAGCGCTTGTCCTCGGCCTTGCCGCCCACCCGCCCCGTGTTCATCAGGAACACCTCGATCGGGTGGGTGGCCAGCAGCTCCAGGAACCGGTTCCCCTGGAGCCCGTGGGGGAGCGGGAAGAACGGGTTCGTGCCGGGAACGCGGAGGAACTTGCCCTCCTCCGCCGTCCCGCCGGCGGACGTGCCGGTGGTCTCGCCGAGCATGAAGTACGCGGCCGCCTGCTCCTGCGAGAGCCGCGCCACCGCCGGGATGATGTTCTCGTTCCAGTTCAGGATGAGCAGGAAGTCCACCGAGCCGACCTCGCGGGCGTCACGGAACCGCCCCAGCGCGTCCATCCCGAACACGGCCCGGCCGTTCTTCGTGTATGAGGTCTCGAAGAAGTTCACCTTGCCCTGGGCGTCCTGGTAGACGTTCTCCAGGTAGGCGTCCGGGCGGATCACCGCGTTGTAGATGTTCGGCTCGAAGTCGCGGTCCAGCGAGAACGTCTTGGCGAAGCAGCCGTTCTCGGAGCCGTACACCTTGCCCTCGGGCATCAGCGCGACGAAGTCGTCCTGCACCGGCAGCGAGTCGTTCTGCGTGGTGAACGTGGTCGTGGTCTTCCCGGTCCCGGAGAGGCCGATGATCAGGAACACCTTCTCGCCGCCGTTGGCCGGGACGACCTTGCACCCCGCGTGCAGGGCCAGGCCGCCGCGCTCGTACACGATGGTGTTCCACATCCGCAGGCCGCCCTTCTTCGACTCGCCGAAGTAGTCGGAGTTGAGGACGCGGGTGACGCCGGCATCGAGGTCGACCGCGATGCAACGCTCGTCCGGGTAGCCGGGGGCCGGCAGGTTCGGCGTGTAGATGACGTGCAGCTGCGGCTCGCCTCCCTCGCGCGGGAAGTACAGCTTCTGCTGCATCCCGGCGATGTTGGCGTTGGCCTTCTCGATGCTGAGGCGGGCGGGGACCCGGAAGTCCGGATCGTTCCCGATGAAGCCGTCGACGACGACCATCTCCTGCTCACGGATGTACTCGTCCTGGAGCCTGGCGATCCGCTGGTATTCCTCGCGGGTCATGCTCTGCCCGCCGGTGGTGGTGGGATCGTCGGTGACGACGTAGGTGCTGCCGGCGCTGCGGGACGTGACCTTCGTCTGCACGTTCACGTTGTCGAACTCCGTGACGCGGCAGCTCGGCATGGCCTCGGTCAAGCGGCGGAGCTCCTGGGGCGAGGGGTTGTCGTGGACCTTCTTGGCTTCGAGCGGCACGGTGGACTCCCTGTCGGAGGTGGCGGGGGCGGCCCCCCACAGCGTGGGGCTGTCGATTCTACCCAAGGGCCTCGGGCAGGAACCGGTCGAGCCGCCCGCCCCAGGCAGGCCGGACGGCCTACCGGGTCCCTTCGACCATGAAGTACAGGCGGATCTGGGTGCGGAACTCGGCGATACGGTCGCCGTCCACGCGGGTGGAGGTGTTCAGCACCTCCAGCCGGTTGATGCCCCGGATGGTCTTGGCCGCTTCGCGAAGGGCCTCCCTGGCGGCGTCCCCCCAGCTCTTGTCGGACACGCCCTCGAGCTCGATGGTGTTCATGACGGCCACGGCGAGGCCCCCTCTCTGCGTCGTCCACCCCGCTGAAGCGCCGCGGGTAGGCTGATTATCGTGAATCCCGCAGCGCCGAGCGAACACGCGGTGACCGAGGACGAGCTCGTGGCCGCCATCCGGAGGGTTCTCTCCGGCCAGGGGCCGGGCGTGCTGGCGGGCGTGGGGGACGACGCGGCGCTCGTCGAGACCGGCTCCGGCGACGCCGTCCTCACCACCGACCTGCTGGTGGAGGGCGTCCACTTCGACCGCTCCATCATCAGCGCGCGAGACCTCGGCTACAAGGCCATGGTGGTGAACGTCTCGGACGTCGCCGCGATGGCGGCCAGCCCTCGCTACGCGCTGGTCTCCGTGGCCGTCTCGAAGGACGTGGGACCGGCGTGGGTGATGGAGCTGTACGGGGGCCTGCGGGCCGCGTGCGGGGAATACGCGCTCTCCCTGGTGGGCGGAGACCTGTCCCGAGGAGGCGAGGTGGTGATCTCCGTCTCGGTGGTGGGAGAGGTGCCTCGTGGTCGCGCGGTCCTGCGTTCGGGAGCGATCCCGGGGCAGCGGCTGGTGGTGACGGGCGTCCTGGGCGCCTCCGCGGGCGGCCTGCTGCTGGCCCGAGGGCACGGAACGGGCTCCGCCTCCGCGGTGGGATCCGAGTGGGGCCACGCGCTCATCGAGGCCCACTGCCGCCCGGTGGCGAGGGTCGGCGAGGCCCAGACCCTGGCGCAGGTCGGGGCGACGGCCATGATGGACATCTCCGACGGCCTCGCCCTCGACCTGTCGAGGCTGTGCGCCGAGAGCTCGGTAGGAGCCCGGGTCGAGCTCGATCGCGTCCCCATCGCGCCCGCCCTGAAGGAGCTCGCCGGGGTGCTCCAGGCCGACCCGCTCGAGCTGGCGTTGTCGGGTGGAGAGGACTACGAGCTGCTGGCCGTGCTGGACCCCTTGGTGGTGGAGAAGGCCCGGACGAAGCTCGAGGAGCGCTTCGGCGTGCCCCTGACGGACATCGGGGACATCACCGAGACCCTGGGGCTGGTCGCGGTCGATGCATCCGGCGCCGAACGCCCCCTGGAGCCCAGGGGGTGGGATCACCTTGCCGCCGGTTGATGGGGCGGTCCCGCCGCGCGCGTTGACCATCGCCGGATCCGACTCCGGCGGCGGCGCCGGGATCCAGGCCGACCTGAAGACGTTCGCGGCCCTCGGGGTGTACGGGATGACGGCGATCACCGCGGTGACGGTCCAGAACACCAAAGGGGTGAGCGGCTACGAGGAGCTGTCTCCGGAGACGGTTGGCGACCAGATCCGGGCGGTGGCGCTCGACATCGGCGTCGATGCCGCCAAGACCGGGATGCTCGCGTCCGCGCCCATCGTGGAGGCCGTGGCCGAAGCGGTCCTGGAGTGCGAGATCTCGGCGCTCGTGGTCGATCCCGTCTTCGTGTCCAAGCACGGCCATTCGCTGTTGCAAGAGGATGCAATTGCAGCGCTTCGCAACGACATCGTGCCGCAAGCGCAACTGGTCACGCCCAACCTGCCGGAGGCCTCGGGCCTGGCGGGCTTTCCCGTCAGAACGCGGGACGACATGGAGCGAGCCGCGGGGGCAATCCTCGACCTCGGTGCCCGGGCCGTGCTGGTCAAGGGGGGACATCTGGAGGACGGCCCGGCCGCGGACCTCTTCTCAGACGGCGAGCGGACGGAATGGCTTGAGGGCGAGCGCCTGGAGACGCCCCACACCCACGGGACGGGATGCGTGCTGTCCGCCGCGATCACCGCACACCTGGCCCGCGGCGACTCGCTCTTCGACTCGGTTCGATCCGGGAAGGCGTTCGTGACCGAAGCCATCCGCCATGCCCTGGCCATCGGCCAAGGCGTCGGCCCCGTGAACCCTCTGTGGAAGTGGTGGGCCGATCGCGGGCTCGGACGCCCGGTGAACTCGCAGGTCGCTAGACCGCGCGGGTGACCTTGCCGGCTTTGAGGCACTTGGCGCACACGTTGATGCGCTTCGGCCGGCCGTCCACCAGAGCGCGGACGCGCTGCACGTTGGGGTCCCACCGGCGGTTCGAACGGCGGTGGGAATGGGAGACCTGCATCCCGAAGAAGGGGGTCTTCCCGCAGACTTCACACACGGCAGCCATGGCCGATCCAGGGTAGCAGACGGCCGCCGCGGGTCCGGGGCCGTGGCGGCTGAACGCGGTCGATGGCTCGGGAGGCTCGGCCGCCTGACCTGCAACGTCAGAACGCGCGGATCAGCAGCGCGATGGACACGCCGAATCCCAGCAGCACCACGACCCTACGCACCGGCCGCGCACCCACCCGCCGGGACAGCGACGCGCCGGCGTACCCGCCCGCAATGGCGCCCACCGCCATGACCAGTCCCTCCGCCCACCGCACCGCTCCGGAGGCGATGAAGTACGCCAGGGCGGTGCCGTTGATGAGCACGGTGGTGGCGTTCTTCAGGCCGCTCATCTGGAGCTGGTCGCGCATCCCCATGAACCCGAATCCCACCAGCAGCACGAACCCCAGCGCGGCCCCGAAGTAGCCCCCGTACACGGCGGCACCGAACTGGAAGGCCACCGCCGCGCCGACGCGCCCGCGCCCTTCCATCGGCGGCGTTGCGCCGGCGGCCGACGTCCCGGGCTTCTGCCGGGCCAGCAGCAGCGTGGCCCCCAGGATGAGGAACGGCACCACCTTGTCGAAGGTCCGAACAGGCGTGTGCAGGAGCAGGATCCCTCCCACCAGGCCGCCAGCCAGGGACGGGATGGCCAGCACCAGGAAGGTCCGACGCATCCCTCGGAGCTCTCGCCGGAACCCCAGGGTCGCGGAGACATAGCCGGGCCACAGGGCCAGCGTGCTGGTGGCGTTGGCCACGATGGGGCTCAAGCCGGTCCACACCAGGACCGGGAACGTGATGAGGGTGCCGCCCCCGGCGATCGAGTTGACGACGCCGGCCACGAGGGCGGCCACGAAGACGACCGGCAGGCGCCACAGGTGCACGGGGCTGAACGCTACTCGCCCCCAGCCCCGCCCCTAGTCTTCCTTGGCCGCCTCGGCCTCGGCCCGACCCTTGATCTCCTCCACCACGGTCGGGTCGGCGAGCGTCGTGGTGTCCCCGAGCTCGCGGTGCTCGGCAACGTCGCGAAGCAGCCGGCGCATGATCTTGCCCGAACGCGTCTTGGGCAGCTCGGGCGTGAACACGATGTTGGCCGGCTTGGCGATCGGTCCGATCTTGCGGGCGACGTGCTCTCGGAGCTCCTGGAGCAGCTCGGGCGAGCCTTCCTCGCCGCCCTTCAGCGAGACGAACGCCACGATGGCCTGGCCCGTCTGCGGGTCGTTCCGTCCGCATACCGCGGCTTCCGCCACCTTCGGGTGGTCCACCAGCGCGCTCTCCACCTCGATGGTGGAGATGCGGTGGCCGGAGATGTTCATCACGTCGTCGACCCGGCCCATCAGCCAGAAGTCGCCGTCCTCGTCGATGCGGGCGCCGTCGCCCACGAAGTAGACCCCCGGGAACCGGTCCCAGTAGGTCTCCTGGTAGCGCTTCGGGTCCCCGTAGATTCCCCGGAGCATGGCCGGCCAGGGGGTCTTGATCACCAGGTAGCCCCCGGCGCCGGGCGGGACCTCCTGGCCCTGGTCGTCGTAGACGGCCGCCTCGATCCCCGGGAACGCCTTGGTGGCCGAGCCCGGCTTCAGTATGGTCACGCCCGGCAGGGGCGTGACCAGGATCATCCCGGTCTCGGTCTGCCACCACGTGTCCACCACCGGGGTGCGGCCGCCACCGACGTTCTCCCGGTACCAGATCCACGCCTCGGGGTTGATGGGCTCGCCCACCGTCCCGAGCAGCCGGAGCGACGACAGATCGTGCTTCTGCGCGTACTCGGGCCCCCACTTCATGTGGGTCCGGATCGCGGTGGGCGCCGTGTAGAGGATGTCCACCTTGTAGCGCTCGACGATGTCCCACCAGCGGTCCTTGTCCGGGAAATTGGGGACGCCCTCGTAGATCACGCCGGTGGTCCCGTTGCACAGCGGCCCGAAGACAATGTAGCTGTGCCCGGTGACCCACCCGATGTCGGCGGCGCACCAGTACACGGAGTCCGGCTTGATGTCGAAGATGTAGTGGTGCGTGGTGGACGTTCCCACCAGATATCCGGCCGTGGTGTGGATGATTCCCTTGGGCTTGGCCGTGGTCCCGCTCGTGTAGAGGAGGTACAGCAGGTCCTCGGAGTCCATCTCCTCGCACGGGCAGCCCGCCGGGTCGTCGCTCTGGCCATCCACCACGTCGTGCCACCACACGTCCCGGCCGTCGCGCATCTGGACGTCGCCCCCGGTTCGCCGGACCACGAGGGACCGCTTGACCGTGGGTGACTGCTCCAGGGCGTCGTCGGCGTTCTTCTTCAGCGGCACCGGCTTGCCCGCCCGCCAGGCCTCGTCCTGCGTGATCAGGTACTCGCACTCCATGTCGTTCATCCGGCCGGAGAGAGAGTCCGCGCTGAACCCTCCGAATACCACGGTGAACGGAGCCCCCAGCCGCGCCAGGGCGAGCATGGTAACCGGGAGCTCCGGGATCATGCCCATGTAGACGGCGACGTGCGCGCCGCGAGCGATCCCGGCTTCCTTGAACGCGTTGGCCGCCTTCACGACGCCGGACTGGAGGTCGGAGAAGGTGATCCGGAGGCGGTCGCCCTCGGGCTCGCCCTCCCAGAAATACGCGACCTTGTCGCCGTCACCCGACTCGACGTGGCGATCGACACAGTTGTAGCAGACGTTCAGCTTCCCGCCGATGTAGTACTTCGCATAGGGAAGCTCCCACTCGACCAACTCGTCGAAGGGCTCGTACCAGGAGACCCGGTTGCGCCCCTCCGTTTCCCAGAACTCGTTCGGGTCCCGTTCGTAGATGTCGGCCTTCGCGTTGGCCTGCGCGGCGAAGTCGGGCGGGGGCGGATACGTCCGCTCCTCGAGGAACAGCGTGTCGATGGCGTACGCCGGTTCTCGCTCGTTCGCCAGTGCCATGGACTGCCCTCCTTCGCGCCGGCGGCGCGTTCGACGTCGTTATGCTGCTCGCTCTACTCCGGACGGGGGACCGCTCGGGCGTTGCTGCGGAGCCCGGGCCGGCGTCCAGAAGGGCTTGCCCACCGGGGCCACGACCCGTCCGGCCATCCCGTTGATACCCCTGCCGCCGAGGTGTACCACGCTACGGGCGCTGTCGCGATGCCGATATCGGGCCTTCTGGTGGATCGCTACGCCAGCAATTGCCCGATGACCTGGTCGAGGACGGCCGCCGGCACCGGCCCCGTGTAGGTCTTGACGCGGTTGCCCTGGCGGTCGAAGAACAGGGTCACCGGCTGACCGAGCAGTCCCAGCCCGTGCTGGATCTCGCTGGTCGGATCGAAGATGCTCGGGTAGGGCCACCCGAAGTCGCGGATGAACTCCTGGGCCGGTGTCCGCTGGTCCTGGATGTCTATGCCCAGGAACTGCACCCGGTGGCCGAACCGCCTGGCAGCCGCCGCCAGGTGCGGCGCCTCCTTCCGGCACGGCCCGCACCACGACGCCCAGATGTTCACGACCGTGGGGGTCCCCCGCAGCTGCCGGAGCAGGGCCTGGAACTGCCCCTGGTCCAGCTGGGGCAGGGCGAACCGGTCGGTCGGCAGGAGCGGGGCTCGGGTGGCGTTCAGCGCCGAGGGCGACGCCAGGATCACCGTTTCGGAGGTGGCCGGAGGCGCGGAGCCGCGCGTGCACGCCGCGCCCAGCAGCGCGACGGCGAGCACTCCCGGCAACAGCGCTTTGGTGATCACGCCAGCCATGCTAGGACAGCTCGCGGACTAACTCGGGGGCCGCGTCGTTTCGATCGACACCCGTGGCAACTACGCTTGCGTTCGTGGCGACCGCGGTCGAGACCCTGGACGAACGGGCCCTTCGCGACATCATGGGCCGCTTCTCCCGGGCCCTGGAGCAGCATCGCGACGAGCTGAACTCGCTGAACGTCTACCCCGTCCCCGACGGTGACACCGGGACCAACATGCACCTGACCCAGCGCTCGGTGGTCGAGGCCATCGACCGCCTGGACCCAGAGGCGCCGATGGCGGACCTCGGTCGGGCCATCGCCGAAGCCGCCCTGATGGGGGCCAGGGGGAATTCCGGCGTGATCCTGGCGCAGGTGCTCCGGGGGCTGTGCGAGCGGCTGGCCGCGGGCCGGGGCAGCGCCGGCGCGGTGGGCGCCGACCCCCAGGGCATGGCGGACGCCCTGGCCACGGCCGCAGCCGAGGCGTACCGGGCCGTGGCC
>JALYLZ010000017.1 GCA_030774015.1 Actinomycetota bacterium
GTCCGCCACCAGCAGCTCGACCTCCGGCTGCTCCCGCTTCGAGAACGGCTCCAGCAGCCAATCCGGATGCGTCTCCGGCCGGCCCGGCGGGCGGCCGATGCCCAGGCGTACCCGCACGAAGTCGGCGGTCCGGAGCGCCCCCACCAGCGAGTCCAGCCCGTGATGCCCCGCGGTGGAGCCGCCGAGCTTGATCCGCAGCGCGCCGAACGGCAGGTCGATCTCGTCGTGGCACGCCACGATGCGATCCGGGGTCACCCGCAGCTTCCTGGCCAGCGAGGCGAACGGCGGACCCGAGACGTTCATGAACTGGAGCGACTTGGCCAGCACCACCCGCTCGCCGTCGGGCTGGCGGATCTCGGCGGTCTCGACCGACACGAACCGGACCCGGCGGAACCGCTCCCCCGCCTCGGCGGCCATGCGCTCCACCACCATGGCCCCCACGTTGTGGCGGGTCCGGGCGTACCGCTCGCCCGGATTTCCCAGCCCCAGCACGAGCCAGGTCATGGGCCGGACGGGGGCGGGGCCGTCATGGAGAACACCGGGAGGGTCGAGCCGGCTCGTCCGGGGCTAGCCCTGGTCTTCCTCGCCCTGCTCGGCCTCCTCCGGAGCGCCGGCGCCGGCCTCGGCCTCGCCGGCGGTCGCGCCCTCGGCCTCCGCCTCCGCCACCTCGGCCGCCTCCTCCTCCTCCTCCAGCCGCATGATCGGCGGCGGGACGACCGAGACGATGGTCTCGTCGGCCTCGGAGAGGATCGTCACGCCCGAGGGCGCGGTGAGGTCCCCGACCCGGAGGACGTCCCCGATGCCGAGGCGCGAGATGTCGGCCTCGATGCGGTCGGGGACGTCAGCGGGAAGGCACTCCGCCTTGATCTCCCACAGGTGGTGCTCGATGACGCCGCCCTCCTTGACCCCGTGGGACTCGCCCACGAGCTCCACCGGGACGTCCACGGCGATGGTCTGGTCGCGGCGGACGGCCAGGAAGTCCACGTGCAGGAACTGCCCGCGGATGTGGTCTCGCTGGATCTCACGAGGAAGGGTGAGGTGCCGGTCGTTGCCCACCCGCAGGTCGATCAGCACGTTCGAGCCGGCCTCGGTGTGCAGGATGTGGAACAAGTCGCGCGCGTCGACGTCGACGGCCACCGGCTCCATGCCGTGGCCGTACAGCACGCCGGGGACGCGCCCGGCGGCCCGGGACTTGCGCGCGGCGCCCTTCCCGGCGGCCTCGCGCTTCGTGGCCTGCAGCTTCCTCTCCATGGACGTGCCTCTCCCAGATCGAGCGGACGGAATCGTGAGATCGAAGAACGAGATTCTACGAGACCGCGAGCCTGGTTCGACCTGGAGAGGAACCGCAGGGCCGGAGCCGGCCTATCGGGTGGCTCGCTTCGCCGCGGTCTTCGCCCGAGCACCGGCCGACTTCGCGCCACCCTTGGCTCGAGACTTCGCGCTCTTCGCCGTGCTCTTGGCCCGGGTCGTGGTGCTCTTCGCGGTGCCCTTGGCACGCGTCGTGGTGCGCTTGGCCACAGCTTTCGCGCGGGTCGAGGACCGCTTGGCCGTCGCCTTCCCTCGGGCCGCCGTGGACTTCGTGGCGGTCTTTGCCCGGGTGGCCCCGGATGCGGCGGAGCCCTCCGCGCGCGAGGCGGTGCCCCTGGCGGCGCCGGTGGCTCGCTCCACGGTGGACCTGGCCGTGGCCGTGGCCTTCTTCACCCGTTGCTCGGCGGCCGTCGTGGCCTTCTTCAGCCGCTGCTCGGCCGCGGACGTGGCCGTCTTCACCGTGTCCTGGGCGACGGACGTCGCCTTCCTGACGGTCTCCTCCGCGGCGGCCTTGGCCTTCTCGAGCTGCATGCGGGCCTCGGCGCTGAGCTTCCTGGCGGCGCCCTTCAGCTCCGTCGTTCGCTTGCCGGTGACCTTGCCTGCCACTCGCTTGGCCTCGCCGACGGCCTGATCGACCGCCGCTTTGGCTCGTCCCTGCATGCTCACGGGCATCACCTCCGTTTCCCTAGCTACCCGATCCGAGGCCAAGCCAAGCGCCCGGACATGGCGCCGCAACCCGGTCGGAACGTCAGCGCCTCAGCGCCTCAGGGCTGGTTCTCGCCGTGGAAGATCTCGGAGACGCTGGTGTCCTCGAACACGGCCCGGAGTGCGCTGGCGATGATCGGTGCGATGGACAGCACGGTCAGCTTCTCCATTCGCTTGTCGTCCGGGATGGGGAGCGTGTTCGTGACCACGACCTGCTTGATGGGCGACTCCTCAAGCGTCTGGACGGCCTTGCCCGAGAACACGCCGTGGGTGGCGCCGGCGTACACCGCGGTGGCGCCCTGTTCCACCAGGGCCTGCGCCCCCCGGACCATGGTGCCTGCCGTGTCGATCATGTCGTCGATCAAGATGCAGGCCCGCCCGTCCACCGGGCCCAGGACCTCCAGGGCGTCGATCTTGTGCGCCTCGTGCTTGGACCGACGCTTGTAGATGTAGGCGAGGTCCGAGTGCAGGTGGTCGCGGAGGCGCTCCGCCACCTTGACCCGGCCGGCGTCCGGTGCCACCACGACGGCGTCCTCTCCGAGGCCGAGGGTGTTCTGGAAATGGTCCGAGAGCAACGGCAGCGCGGTGAGGTGGTCGACCGGGAAGTCGAAGAAGCCCTGGATCTGGCCGCTGTGCAGGTCCACCGACACCACGCGGTCGGCCCCGGCAGCGGTGAGGAGGTCGGCGACGAGCTTCGCCGAGATGGGCTCGCGGGCGAGGGTCTTCTTGTCCTGCCGGGAGTACCCGTAGTAGGGGATGACCGCGGTGATCCGCTTCGCCGAGGCCCGGACCATCGCATCGAGCAGCAGGAGCTGTTCGAAGATCGACTCGTTCACGGGCTGCGCGTGGGTCTGGATCACGAACACGTCGGCGCCCCGCACGCTGTCGTTGGGACGAACGTAGATCTCGCTCGACGCGAACCGGGAGATCTTGCATTCCGAGATCGGGATGCCGAGGTGGCCGGCGATCTCGTGGCCGAGCTCCGGATGCGCGGTGCCGGCGAAGATCATCAGGTGCTTCTTCGTCACGATCTCCACCGCGCGCCCCCTCTCAGGACCCCTGCGCCGAACCGCTGATCATTCGCTACCCTTCGTGCGGCCCCGCCGCTCGGCCCGCTTCCTCGCTTCCTTCCGGTCCCGGAACCCCGGGACGTTGCGCTGCTCCGCCCGTTCGATGGCGAGCGCCCCCGCCGGCACGTCCCGGGTCACCACCGAGCCGGCCCCGGTCATGGCCCGCCTCCCCACCTTCACCGGAGCCACCAGCATGGTGTCCGAGCCGATCTTCACCTCGTCCCCGATCACGGTGGGGTGCTTGTCCCATCCATCGTAGTTAACGGTGACGGTCCCCGCTCCGATGTTCGTGTTCCGCCCGATGGTGGCGTCGCCGATGTACGAGAGATGCGGCACCTTCGACCCGGGGCCGACCCGTGAGGCCTTGATCTCGACGAACGACCCCGCCTTCGCGCCGTCCGCCAGGACGGTGCCCGGACGGACGTGCGCGAAGGGCCCGATGGAGACGCCCCGGGCGATCCTGGAGTCCCGAACCACCGAGTACTGGACCGAGGAGCCGGCCCCGATCCGCGAGTCCAGGATGCGCGCGGAGGGACCGAGCTCGCAGTCTTCGCCGATGCGCGTCTGCCCCTCCAGGATGGTGAGCGGATAGAGCAGGGTGTCGCGTCCGATCCGGACGTCGACATCGACGTAGGTCCGCTCGGGGTCGAGCATGGTCACGCCGTCGGCCATGTGGCGGGCGTTGATCCGCCGTCGCATCACCGCGATCACGCCGGCGAGCTCTGCCCGGGTGTTGATCCCGAGGACGCCCCCGAGGTCCGCCACGGCCACCCCCACCGGCTCGCCCTTCTCTTTCAGGGTGGAGATGACGTCGGGGAGGTAGTACTCGTGCTGGCGGTTGTCGGTGCCGACCGCGGGCAGCGCGTCGAACAGGGCTTCCCGGCGAAACGCGTAGGCCATGGTGGCCACCTCGTGGATCTCGCGCTGCTGCGGCGTCGCGTCGCGTTCCTCCACGATGCGCACGAGCTCGTCCCCGTCGCGGAGGATGCGCCCGTACCCGGAGGCGTCCGGGAGGACCGTGGTGAGGAGGGCGGCGGCCGCCTTCATTCGCCGGCGGAGCCCGAGCAACGCGGTCAGCGTCTCCGGAGTGTGCAGGGGTTCGTCGCCCGAGAGGGTCAGCACGTCGGTGGCCGGCCCCACCGCCTTCTCGGCGACCATCACCGCGTGCCCCGTGCCGAGCGGCTCGCCCTGATCGATCAGGATCGGCTCGGGCCGGATGCCCCACGTGGCCACCGCCTCCCTCACCAGATCGGCGCCGTGATGGACCACCACCACGACGCGCGCGGGCCTGGTCCGCCGGGCCGCCTGGAGGACATGCCACAGCGCCGGCCGGCCGCACACGGGGTGCAGCACCTTGGGCAGGTTCGACTTCAGGCGCTTGCCGAGCCCGGCCGCCAGCACGACCACGGCCAGGGAGCGGGAGGAAGCTTCAGGCATGCGATGTGTCCTCGAGTCGGGGAGCGGCGATGTTGTACCCGGGCCAAGGTGGGCAGCGCAACCGTGCCCGCCGGTTCACGGGCACACCGCCCCCAGGAACGGAAAGGGGTCGACCGCCGGGCCGCCGCCCGGATGCCACTCGTAGTGAAGGTGCGGGATGAGGCCCTTCGCATCGCCGGATGCCCCGACGTAGCCGATCACGGCCCCGGCCGGAACGGAGCCGGTCGCCCCATATGCCGACAGGTGCGCGTAGTAGCTGTAGCCGGTGGCGGAGCGAAGGATCAGCGCGTTGCCCCCCAGCGTGTTCGGGTCGGGGGTGACCACGCCCGGCTGCACGGCAAGCTCCGGTGTTCCACGGGCCGCCAGGAGGTCGTTGCCCTCGTGGAACCGCCCTCCGGGGCGGGGAGCGCCGAAGGAGTCCGTGAGCGAGATCGGCCCCGCCACCGGACAGGCCTGGAGGGTCCTGTCGGGATGGACGGCCACCGGCCACGAGGCGAACCAGCGATCGGTGGGCCGAGCGCCGGGGACCGGGCCGAGGATGTCCTTCACCGCACGGCGGGAGGCCGCGAGGGGGCCCTTGATCCGGCGGTAGTCCGCGTGCAGCGACGCCTTGATGGCGAGCCAGCTGGGCAGGGATCTGACCAGGACGCGCTGATCGGCCTGGACCCGGGCGCGGATCTGGCGAAGCGACGACGCGGTGCCCGGCGTGTGCTTGGGGATTCGGCGCATGGCCGCCGTGGCGTGCCGGAGGTCGTCCTGCCGTCCGTGCACCGTCTGCACCAGGGCCATCCACATGGCGGTTCGAACGCGGATCCCTGCGGTCACCTGTTCGAGGTCACGCTGGATCGCGGAGAGCCTCGGGCTGGGGGCCGGCGCCGCGGCGGCGGTCGCACCGCCGGCTGCCGCGGAGGCGGTCACCTGGCCGGTGGCGAGGATCGCCACGACGGCGGATCGGAGGGCGTGGAGCGGCCGGCTCACCACGCAAGGATCACATACGCGGAGGCGGACCGATCTGAAGTCCCGTGTCGCTCCGGGGGGAGGAGTCGAACCTCCATTTGAGGCTCCAAAGGCCCCCGTCTTGCCGTTAGACGACCCCGGACCGTGGCGGGTCGATTATCCAGGACCGGAGACCGGGATCGCGGAGGGAACCCTGGCCGCGATGGCGTGGGCGTGCGCCTCGTCTCGAGCCAGCCCGGCCATGGTGGGCCCGCTCCCGCACAGGATGGCGCCAAGCGCACCGGCCCGGAGGAGGTTCGCTCGAACCTCCTCGAGCTGGGGATGGCGGCGGACGACCGGGCCCTGGAGATCGTTGAACATCAGCCCGGCGAGCGCATCCACATCGCCGGCGGCGGCGGCGAGGAGGAGCGGCGCGGCGTCGGGGCCGGTGGTGCCTCCATCCTCGTCCCACCACCGGTACGCATCCGCGGTCGAGACGGGGATCGGTTGCGGCACAACGACGAACCACAGCCCGGCCACCCGAGCCGGCTCCACGATCTCGCCGCGGCCTCGCATCACCACCGGCCCGTCCGTCAGCAAGGCCGGGACGTCGGAGCCCACTCGCGCTCCGATCGCGCAGAGCTCCTCATCACCGAAGGGTCTTCCCCACAGCTCGTTCATGGCCCGCAGGACGGCGGCCGCATCGGCGCTTCCGCCCCCGAGCCCCGCCGCCACCGGGATGGCCTTCTCCACGGTGACGGCCGCTCCCTCGGTCGGACGCCCCCGCGCGGCGACCCACTCGCGCGCCGCGATCAGCGCGAGGTTGTGGTCGGGGTCGATGACCTCCCACTCGAACGAGCCCGCCGCCCGCATCTCCACCGAAAGCTTCGACCGGGCCCGCACGGTCACCGTGTCGTGCAGCGACACGGGCACCACGAGGCTCTCCAGATCATGGTAGCCGTCGTCGCGCCGTCGGAGCACCCGCAGGAACAGGTTCACCTTGGCCCGGGCCTCGATCCGAACCTCCCGCCCGGTGGACGCCTCACTCACCGTCGAACACCGCCTCGGCCAGGCAGGCGAACTGGGGAAGGCCGAGCGACTCGGCCCGCACGCGCACGTCCAGGCCGCATCCTTTCAGTGCCTTGGCGGCTTCCTCGGCCGACAGCCCCAGGCGCACCAGCGCGTTGCGCATGGTCTTGCGCCGCTGAGCGAACCCCTCGTCCACCACGCGGAACAACCGGTCCTTGGGCGTCGATACCGGCGGCTCCCGAGGGGTGATGCGGAGGAGCACCGACTCGACCTGCGGTTCCGGCCAGAACACGGTCGGTGGCACGCGGCGCAGCACCGAGACATGTGCTTGGTACGCCAAGCGGGCGCTCAGTGCGCCATACGCCTGCTTGGCGGGCCAAGCAGCGAGCCGTTCGCCGACCTCGCGCTGGACCATCACGACGTAGTCCACGACTTGGGGCGCCTGCTCGAGCAGGCCGAACAGGATGGGGACGGCCACGTTGTAGGGCAGGTTCGAGGCCATCTTCCACGGCCCGCCTTCGAGCTCGCGGTCCCACGGAACGTGCAGCGCGTCCGCCTCCAGAACCCGCACGTTGGGGAAGGCCGCGACCACCTCGCGCAGCGCCCCCGCGACGCCCCGGTCGAACTCGACCGCGAGCACCTCCGCTCCGGCCTCCGCCAGGGCCACGGTGAGTGAGCCCAGGCCCGCCCCCACCTCCACCACCCGGTCCGCCGGACCGACCTCGGCGAGCGCCACGATCCGCCGGGCCAGGTTCGGGTCCGCCAGAAAGTGTTGGCCGAGCGACTTCGACGGCCGCAGGCCGTGCCGCGCGGCCAGCGTCCTCAGCGCCCGGCGTCCCAGACCGCGCAAGGGATCCGTCTCTTCGGAGGGCAGACCGTGGGTCTGGGATGGATGAGTGGAGTCGCCTGGACCGGAGCTACCAGGAGAGCCGGACCTCGCAGACGCCCGCGGCGAGCGGCGCGATGCGCGAGAACGCCTCGCTGGAGAGGTCGATGACGCGTCCCCCGAACGGTCCACGGTCGTTGATTACCACGGTGACCGACTTGCCGTTCGCAAGGTTGGTCACGGTGACCCGGGTCCCGAACGGCAGCCACGGGCTGGCCGCGGTCAGGCCGGGGTGGTCGTACCAGGAGGCCTCGCCAACCCGTTGCTGGGTCGTCCCGGCGGGGGACGGCGGCACGCCCACCACTCGGCGCTCGGCCACGGGCTGGCGGGTGACCCGCTGGGACACAAGGCGCCGGTTGACCTCGCTCCCGTCCTCCAGGCGGACCCGGTACGTGCGAACGACCGTCCCGCTCCGTCCGGGCTGGAGGATCTGGCTCTTCCCGACCGGGACCTTCGACGAATAGGTCGTGGAGACCTGGAACGGGACGGAGGTCGTGACCGTCACCGTGTTCAGCGAGACGTCCACGTAGCGGACGGCCGGGGCGCGGAGGATGGGAGTCTGGATGGACGGAGTCACGCGATCGTTCCAGTCGGGCTGGATCCCCATGGCCGAGAGGAGCTGCCGTACGGTGGCCGCGTTCGTCAGCACGTCGTGGGTCTTCCCCTTCACCACGACCGTGACTGCCACGGAACCGGGCAGCGAGAGCCCGTCTGGTCCGACCGCGGAGGCCGAGCTCGCGGGCGGCACGCGCAGGATGCCGAGCATCCGCGCTGCCAACCCCTCCGCCATCCAGACCCCCACGCTGTGTCGTCCTGCCAGTGGAGCGAGCCCCGAAGCGGCCGGCATCGACGCGACGTCGTCGCGAGCGGCCTCCGGGAGCACGACGAGCGAACCGTGAACCGGCGGTCGAGACTGAGAGACCGGGCTGGCCTGGGCACCCCCGCCCGCGACCAGCACGTGGAGGACCCCAGCCAGACCGAGCATGGACCCCATCAGGGCCAGCCGTCCGCTCGTTCGCCTGATCCGGAGGCGTCGCCCCCGGGTCGGTTGAACCCGCACCTTCCCTCCTCACGAAGGAAGGCTCCGGGGGGAAGCGGCGAGAGCCGGACCAGAGCCTCCAAGGCAGGACAGGGCGGAACCCTAACAAAGTCTCAACTTCAAGTGCAAACTTGATCCACCGAACGGGCGTTCGCCGCGCGCCAGTCTCGACATGGGGTTCGGGAACGCCGGCGACGCGGGTCGGTTCCGCGACGTAGGTCTCGACCTCGGGTTCGGACTATGGCTCTAGGGGCGCGACCGGCGAGGCTCACCGCAGCCCGGGGAAGGCCGACCGGGCATTGGCCGCGGTGGCGGCCCGGACCGCTTTCGCGTCCTCGCCCCGAGCCCGGGCCACCTCCTCGATGGCGGCCACCACGTTCCCGGGCTCGTTGTCGCGGCCCCGGAGCGACTGCGGTGCGAGGAAGGGGCTGTCGGTCTCCACGAGCAGGCGGTCGGCCGGCGCAACCGCCGCGGCGCGCCGGAGGTGCTCGTTCTTCGGGTAGGTGACGTTGCACGCGAAGGAAAGGAAGTAGCCCCGGGCGTCGCACTCGCGGGCCACGTCCTCGTCACCCGAGAAGCAATGCAGCACCACCCGCTCGGCACCCTCGTCCTCCAGGACCCGGAGCGCCGCCTCCCACGCGTCCCGGACGTGGACCACGAGCGGCTTGTCGAACTCCCGGGACCACCGGGCGTGGATCCGCAGGGCCCGTTCCTGGTCGGAGGCCGGCGACAGCATCCGGTAGAAGTCGAGACCGGTCTCCCCGACCGCCAGCACCATCGGGTTCGCCAGGAACTCCTCGAGGGCCGAGCCGGCCTGCGCGTCGAGGGCCGAGGCCGTATGCGGGTGCATCCCCGCCGTGGCGAACACGCCCCGAAACGACTCGGCCAGCTCGACCGACCGGCGGCTCGAGTCCGGATCGATCCCGACACATAGGAGCGTTCCCACCCCGGCCAGGCGGGCAGCCTCAACCACCTCTCCAGGCTCACCCCCCATCAGGAACAGGTGGCAATGCGTGTCCACCGCGTCGGCCTGGACCGGTCCTTGAGGGTTTATCCCGACCATTCGAGTTCAGGACGAGAGCCGGGGGAACAGGGCGTCGCCCTTGGTGGTCCGGGTGCCCGGCGCGAGTCCACCCCACGCGGCGGCGCCCGGAAGGCGCTGGGCGTCGAGGGGCTCCGGGATCCCGAGCTGCTCCCACAGCCGGGCGGCGGCGGCCGGCATGACCGGCGCGGCCAGCAGCGCCACGATCCGAAGCACCTCCGCCGCGGCATACAGGACGCCAGCGAGCTCCGCCCGCCGCTCGGGCTCGGCCGCCAGCTTCCACGGAGCCCGGTCCACCAGGAACCGGTTGGCCTCGCCCACGACCTCCCAGGCCGCGGCGAGGGCCTGCGACGGCGCCAGCTCCTCCATGGCCGCGTCGTACCGGGCCACGACGTCCTTGGCCACGTCCGGCAGCCGTCCGGCCACCGATGAGTCGCCGCCGTCGGGGACCACCCCACCGAAGTACGACCCCAGCATGGCCAGGACCCGGCTGGCCAGGTTGCCCAGGCCGTTGGCCAGGTCGGCGTTGTGCCGCTCCGTCATGGACTCCCACGTGTAGCTGCCGTCCTGCCCGAACTGGATCTCCCGCATGAAGTAGTACCGGTAGGAGTCCACGCCGAAGTGGTCCAGGAGCTCGAACGGGTGCACGCCGGTGCCCCGGCTCTTCGACATCTTCTCTCCCCCGACCGTGAGGAACCCGTGCGCGAACACGGTCCGGGGCACCTCCAGGCCGGCCGCCATCAGCAGGGCGGGCCAGATCACGGCGTGGAAGCGGACGATGTCCTTGCCGATGATGTGGACGTCCGCGGGCCACACCGAGGCGAAGAACGGGTCGTCGGTCCCGAAGCCCGGCGCCGTGATGTAGTTCAGGAGCGCGTCCACCCACACGTAGATCACGTGGTCCGGGTCCCACGGGACGGGGATCCCCCAGTCCGAGCCCGACCGGGAGATGGAAAGGTCGCGGAGGCCTCCTTCCACGAACGACACGACCTCGTTGCGGCGGAAGTCGGGCAGGACGAACTCGGGACGCTCCCGGTACAGGCGCAGCAGCGGCTCCTGGTACTTCGAGAGGGGGAAGAAGTAGTTGTCCTCCTTCAGATACTCCACGGGACGCAGGTGGATGGGACACTTGCCGTCCACGAGCTCCTTCTCCTGCTTGAACTCCTCGCAGGACACGCAGTACGGGCCCTCGTAGACGCCGAGGTAGACCTCGCCCCGGTCGTACAGCGTCTGGACGAATCGCTGGACCCGCTCGGCGTGGCGCTGCTCGGACGTCCGGATGAAGTCGTCGTTGGAGATGTCCAGGCGCTCCCACACCTCGCGCCACTTGGGCACCATCTGGTCCACCCACTGCTGAGGCGTGATGCCGAGCTCCGCGGAGGAGCGAGCGACGTTCAGGCTGTGCTCGTCGGTCCCGGTCAGGAAAAACACCTTCTCCCCGCGCAGCCGGTGGTACCTGGCCAGGAGGTCGCACGCGATGATCTCGTAGGCCGTCCCGACGTGCGGCTCTGCGTTCACGTAGGGGATGGACGAGGTGACGTAGAAGACCTGATCGCTCATGTGGCGGCCATTGTACGGAGGGCGGGGCCGCCGGCGGGCCACAGGTAGGATCACCCGGTAGGCTCACGGGCCGACGGCCCGCATCTGGAAGAGCCAGGAAAGGACCATCCGGCGATGGGGAAGCTCGCTCTGCTCTGCGTCGTTGCCGTGGGATCGCTGCTGCTGGCAGCGTGCGGTGGCGGGAGCACCAGGACCACCGTCACGAACTGTTCTCCCTCCGGCACGAAGCTGTCCGTCACCGCGAAGAACATCGTGTTCGACACGACTTGCCTGGCGGCGCCGGCCGGCCGCCCGTTCACCATCGCATTCCACAACGAGGACGGCAGCACGACCCACAACATGGCCATCTACACGGACTCGTCGGCCGACAAGGCCCTGTTCCAGGGAAAGCTCGTGGTGGGCGTGGCGACCGAGACCTACGACGTGAAGGCGCTGCCGGCCGGCCGGTACTTCTTCCGGTGCGACGTGCATCCCCAGATGAACGGCACGTTCAACGTCAAGTAGCGCCCGGGTCCGGCCCCGGGTCGCGGCCCTGGCCTCGGGTGCGGCTGCGGGTCGGAGTGCGTTCCACCAGGGCGCGGTAGACGTCGTTGGCCGACGCGCCCCGGCGGCGAGCCACCGTTCGGGCCGCGTCGCGGGCCCGCATGCCCTCCGCGACGAGCCGCCCGGCCTCCTCCGCGAGCTCCTCCTCCGGCACGGGAGCCCGGTCCTGCGGGGCACCTTCCACCACCAGCACGATCTCGCCCCTGGGCTCTCGTTCGTCGAACCGGCCGGCGAGCTCCGAGACCCTGCCGCGCACGACTTCCTCGTGCAGCTTGGTCAGCTCGCGGGCCACGGCCACCCGCCGGTCCCCGAACACGCCGGCGATCTCGTGGAGCGTGGCCGCCAGCCGGCGGGGCGACTCGAAGAACACCAGCGTCCGGGGCTCGGCGGCCAGGCCCTCCAGGCGCGCCTTCCGCTCGCCGGCCCGCCGGGGAAGGAAGCCCTCGAACGCGAACCGGTCGGTGGGGAGGCCGGAAACGACCAGCGCCGCGATCACCGCGGACGGCCCGGGCACCACGCGCACGTCGATCCCCGCCTCGGCGCAGGCGCGGACCAGCCGGAAGCCGGGATCTGACAGCCCGGGCATGCCGGCGTCGGACACCACGGCCACGTCCCGCCCCGCCCGCAGCTCCTGGAGGAGGCGCTCCGTCCGCTCCCGCTCGTTCGCGTCGTGGAACGACACCAGCCGGGCATGCACGTCGAGGCTGGCCAGCAGGCCCCGGGTCCGTCGGGTGTCCTCCGCCGCCACCAGGTCCACCGCGTCGAGGGTGGTGCGGGCTCGCTCGCTCATGTCGCCGAGGTTCCCGATCGGCGTCCCCACGAGATACAGGGTCCCGGCGGCGCGCTCCTGATTCCTCACGAATCGGATGGTGGCACGCCGGGAGCTCGCCGTGGCACGCCGAGAGCTCGCCGTGCGCTCGTCGACAGCCATCCCCGGTCCAATCCGACCTCCTCGCGTACCATCGACGCCGATGGACTCGCCGCCCTCCCGCGACCCGGCAGACGCGGCCCACCCGGCCGATCGAGCAGACCCCGCCGACCCGGCCCGCCGGAGATGGCGCGGGACGGCTCGCTTCCTTCGCCACCCCTTCGTGGTCCTGGCCATCGTGGCGGTAGTGGCCGGCGTGCCCCGCTTCTGGGCCCTGGGCGACCCCGGCTCCGACCACGGCCATCGCGTCTACGTGTTCGACGAGACCTACTACGCGAAGGACGCCTGCCTGTACGCGGGGCACACGCCCAGCCAGTGCGACCTCACCACGACGACGTACGAGCAGTCCTGGGTCCACCCCCCGCTGGGGAAATGGATGATCGCCCTGGGCATCAAGCTCTTCGGGTACGACCCGATCGGGTACCGGTTCTCGTCGGCGCTGTTCGGAACGGCGTCCGTGGTGATCACCGCGGGGATCGCGCTGCTGCTGTTCGGGAGCGTGGGATGGGCATACGTCGCGGGGCTCCTGCTGGCCACGGAGAGCCTCAACTTCGTGCAGTCCCGCGTGGCCCTCCTCGACATCTTCGTCGCGTTCTGGGTCGTCCTGGGATTCCTGTTCGTCGTGCTGGACCGGCGATACATCGACCGCCGGACTCGGCAGCCCGACGGCGTCCCCGAGCCCACCCCCGCGCCGGCGCTGTCCATGGGCCCCGGGGCGATGGCCGCCTCGGAGTCCGCGGGCCCGGGAGCCGCCCCGCGGGAGCTGGATCCCGACCAGGGCACGCTCATCACGGCGGAACGGCCCCCGGCGGTGCAGCTGCTGGACCGGCGCGTCCCCTCACCTCTGTGGCGTCCGTGGCGGCTGGCGGCCGGGCTCGCCTTCGGGGGCGCGTTCGCCACGAAGTGGAACGGCCTGCCGCCGCTGCTGGGCGCCGCGGGCCTGGTGTTCGTGTGGGAATGGATGCGGCGTCGCCGCGCCGGGACGCGCGGTCCGCTGTGGGGAACCATCCGCCAGGAGGGCCTCACCATCTTCGTGTCCCTGGCCCTGCTCCCGCTGCTCGTCTACGTCGGGTCCTACAGCGGGCGCATCATCCACACCGATTTCCCGAAGGATCGGTACGTCCCCGGCGCGGGGTGGCACTTCTCGCTTCCGCAGCTGTGGGAGCTCCAGGGCGAGATGGCGCATTTCCACGAGACCCTGTACGCGATCGATCCGACCACCCACAAGCCCGCCCATCCCTACGAGTCGCGACCCTGGAGCTGGCTGTACCTGGGCCGTCCGGTGGCCTACTACTACGTGGGGCCGGGCACGGAGATCCTCGGCATCGGGAACCCCGCCATCTTCTGGTTCAGCCTGTTGACCATCCCCTGGCTCGGGTTGGCCCTGTGGCGCCGGCGCGACTGGGTGGCCGGGCTGATCTTCGTCGCCATCGCTGTGCAGTACGTCCCGTGGTTCATCCCGCCCGCGCTGAACAAGGTGCAGTTCCTCTTCTACGCCACGCCCATCTCGCCGTTCCTGGCGCTCGCGGCGACCTACGTCGTACGCGACATGGCCACCGTCCGCGTCGCCGGCTCGCGCTCCCGTCCGTTCCTGCCCGTGGCGGTGGGGTTCGTCGCGGTGTGCGTCGGCCTGTTCGTGTTCTTCTGGCCCATCCTCACGGCCTATCCGCTCTCGCACACCGCGTGGAGCGCGCGGATGTGGTTCCGCTCATGGATCTGACGGCCGACCGCTTCGAGGAGCTCGTGGCCGACGCGCTGGACGGCCTCCCGGAATGGGTCCACGAGCGGCTCGAGAACGTGGACGTGATCGTGATGGAGCGGCCCCCGCCCGGCCAGCCCACGCTGCTCGGGCTGTACCAGGGCGTTCCGTTGACCCAGCGGGGCACGAACTACTTCGGCGTGCTTCCGGATCGCATCACGCTGTTTCGTTCCACGATCTCGCGGGGCGTCCGGACGGAGGCCCAGCTCCGCGAGCGCATCCGCCACACCGTGGTCCACGAGATCGCGCATTTCTTCGGCATCTCCGACGAGCGGCTGATCGAGATCGACCGCTACTAGTCCGTGGCAGACTAGTTGTTCAACCGGCGGTGACGCCCGGCAGGTGCGACTTGAACAGGATGTACAGCACCGCCGCGCCGACATCGATCAGCGTGTGGGCTACCACGAGCGGCCAGGTCCGCCGCCACCGCAGGAACACCCACCCGAAGAACACCCCCATGGCCACGTTCCCGGCGAAGCCACCCCACCCCTGGTACAGGTGGTACGAACCGCGGAGCACCGCGCTCGCGGCGACCGCCGCCGCGGCGCTCCACCCGATCTGGCGGAGCCGCGTCACCAGGTAGCCCACCACCACGGTCTCCTCGAGCAAGGCGTTCTGCGCCGCCCCCAGCACGAACACGGGGACGGTCCACCAGTGGCCGGTGGGCGGGACCGGGACCACGATGCGGTTCACCCCCAGCTGGACCGCGCCCAGGTACACGCCGATCCCGGCCGCGCCCACGATGGCCGCGAGCACGGCCCCCCACCCAAGGTCCATCAGGGGGCGATCGAGCGCCATCCCGATGGTCGAAGCCCGCTCGCCGTTTCGCCGCACCAGGTAGAAGACCAGCCACACGGGAGGCAGGGCGAACACGATGTCCAGCAGCTGCCGGGCCAGCTGAGGGCTCTGGGAGAAGATCACCACGGCCACGGAGCGGTTCACCGGCGCGGAGAGCAGGTCGAGGATCGCGTAGGCCGCCGACGCCAGCAGCGAAAGCGACAGGACGATGAGGACCTCTTCGC
>JALYLZ010000018.1 GCA_030774015.1 Actinomycetota bacterium
GTGCACGAATGCGAGCCGAAGGATCAGAAAGGACGAGGAGGTCGCAGACCTGCTGCGCTTCGTGAGCCGTGAGCTGCGGGAGCACGTCGCGCGTGAAGGGAGGCTCAGGGCTTCCCCCGCTTCTCACGACGTCTGCCGATCATCCGCGAGGTCTTGCTCGACCCCGGCATCACGGTGAACGAGCTCGCGCGACGGACGCGTATGGTCAAGAGCCAGGTCTCGATGCTGGTCAGCGCCCTGGAGTCGGAGGGCTCGGTGAGCAAGCGTCCGGATCCTCGGGACCAGCGGCTCGTCCGGCTGTTCCCGACCCACGAAGGAACGGCTCGCGCGCGCTGTCGAGTGCGGCCCTTGCGCAGGCGACGGCGGACGCGGAGCTTGCGCGTAAGCCGTCGAGTTGGTGCCGGACGAGATGCTGAACCTGCGGGCGGATTTGCTGGTCGAATGTGCGGAGGTCTTGCGGCGAGCCGGTGACGAGCCCGGCGCGGAGGACGCCGTCGAAGAGGCGGCCGCGCTGTACGAACGCAAGGGCAATTTCGCGGGGGTCGCAGTGATCAGTGGGTGAACCGGCTCGCGATGAGCGGCTACCCGCCGGAGCCTTCGAGGAGCCGCTTCAGGTTGGCCAGGAACCCGTCGTTGGCCTTGGCGATCATGCGCTTCATAAGCGGGCTCATCACGCGCATGATCCCGGGCGGATCTATCTCGACGCGTCGCGTGACACGAGTCCCTTGCGGCTCCGGCTCGCAGATGTTGGTGACCGTGGGAGCCATCTTCCCCATTCGGCCGTGAAACTCGATCAGCCTCCCGGGCTCGAATCGCGAGACCGTCATCGTGCCTTCGGACACACCCATAGACGGTTTGACCTTGACGCTGAACACCGTGCCCATCCCGACGACGTCGGTCGACGAGTGCACCTTCAAGACGTCGGTGTGCCACGAGGGATCGTTTCGAACGTCCGCGATATAGCTGAAGACTTCGGCCGGCGGCCGCGCGATGGAGATTTTCCTTTCGACCTTCATCCCCACCTCCTCGGGCGTTAGCGCCTACCGATGCAGGGCTTCATCGCCCTGATCTTCTCCTCCACCTGCTCGAGCAGCAAGCGTCCTCGGAGCCGCGCTCGGAGGAAGCCTCATTTCCTCAAGCCTACTCTCGGACTAGAAAGGGAAACGGCGGGACTCGAAAGGGACCACCTGCGGGTCCTTTCCGCTTCATGGCCAGTCCAGCGCGGTGCGCGCCTGAAATCGCAAAGCCCGAACCGTGGAACCCTTGCTGCCCAGGAGCCGACCAGCTTCCTCGGCCGAGTACCCGAGCGCCTCCGTGAGAACGATCGCCGCCCTCTTGCGAGGCGTCAGCGAGCCGAGAAGCCGAACCGCCTCGTCGCGGGAATCGACCGCCTCGCACAGTTCCGGAAACGTTCTCGGGGCCGTCCGCTGCTGTCCCCCGCCCTCAGTGGCTCCAACCCCATCCCGGAGGCGGAGGGTCGCACAGTGCATGCGCCTGCTGCCTCAGCAGCTTGAGCGTTGCGTCCGGGATGCGTCTGACCACATTAGCAAGCTCATAGGGATCCCTCCGTTCCGCGTACACCTCCTCGAAGCCGCCGGCGTACTGGACGTAGAGGAAGCTGTGCGTCCTGATCCCGCAGTAGGAGGGGATCCCATCTTCCAGCGAGCCAAGGTGCTCCACGACGAAGGACTTTCGCCAGCGCACTCGCTTGTTCCGGAGAAGTGGGACGAGGCTCCTCCCCTCGACCCCAGGAGCATGCACGCCGGCAACCTGGGCGAACGTCGGAGCCCAGTCCACGTTCAGCGCGAAGTTGTCGACGACGGATGGAGCCTTCACCGCGTCCCAGCGGACCACGAGCGGAACCCGCAGTGACTCGTTGTACGGCACCGCCTTGCCACGCCAGGAATGCTCCCCCCACAGATATCCGTTGTCAGAGGCAAACATGATCAGCGTGTTCGAGAGCCTGCCGGTACGGCTGAGCGCCCTCACGATCCTCCCGACGGCGTCGTCGATCGCGAGATTCACCCGCAGCTGTCGCGCGCGGAACTCCGCGGCGGTCTGAGGGCTTATGTCCCTCCGATCCTGGATCCAGGGCGGTTTGTCCGTCCTGTCCATCTCCGGGACCGAGGGAGTTCGGATCGGCGGAAGGTGCGCGAACCTGTTCTTGTATCGCTCCGGTGGCGTGGTCGGCGTGTGCGGAGCCAAGGGTGCGTAGTAGGCGAACAAGGGCGTGTTGTTCCCGGTATTCCGAATGAACTGCGCCGTCATGTGTGCGAAGGCGTCCACCGCATAGTCGGCGTTCGCGTTCGCGAAGTGGACGATCGTGCCGTTGCGGTTCACATCGTAGTTGTAGTAGTCGGGCTTGGTTGCATACGCATTCCACACATCCCATCCGGGAGGAACGAACGTCCGCCCCTGGAGGCTGTCGTAGTCGTTCAGGTACTTGCCGAACAGTCCCGTGCGATACCCACCGTGATCGAGCCACGTGGCGATCGTGGATCTCTCGTCGCCGCTCCTGTGGAAGGTCTGCCATCCGCCGTGCGGATACGTGTTCCCCCACACGTCGGTTGAACCCGAGTAGCGCCCCGTGAGGATGGATGCGCGGGAGGGGCAGCACTCCGGATTCGGCACGAAGGAGTTCGTGAACGGTGTGCCGTGGTTGATCAGCTTCCGAACGTTCGGCATGTAGCTGAGCGTGTCCCATCGTTGATCGTCGGTAAGGATCAGGACGATGTTCGGCTTCGTCGTTCCCGCACGTGCCGGAAGCGGGATGCAGAGGGCGGCGGCGAGGACCAAGAGGGGAAGGAACCGTCTCATGGCGCCTCGGCCACTCCGATCCGCGTCGGGATGACGCGAGATTCCACCGCTCGGATCTTGGCTCAGGCGCCCAGGAAACGCAAAGGCGCGTCACGGCCGATTTGGAGGGGCGCCTTCCCTCAAACTTTGGGCCAAAGTCCCCTCTCGCATGAACGTAGCCACCAGGGCGGTTCACGATCGGAGGGCCGGTTTCGCGCGGAACAGGCTCGTCAGCGCGGGTAGGGTCTCCCGCGGACGCCCGGCCGGAACCATCTGGGCATCGCTACCCAAGCAACCAAGTAACCTCCCCGTACCCTCTGTAGAAGCAGGGTCGCTCTCCGGGTGGAGAGAACAGTTACTTGGTTACTGGCCTCGACGTGGCAGGTTTGGGCCTACTATCCCGGAGACGCTTCAGCTGGCCCGCCTGGCTTCAGGCCCGGTCCCGTCTCAAGCCCTCACCTGCCGTCCTACGTGATCTTCACGGCTACGGCCGCCGAGGTGGACGAGTTCCCGGCGACGTCTCGCGCCACGGCTGTCAAAGTATGGATTCCTCGCGGAACTGACCCCGTGTTCCAAGACAGTTGGTAGGGTGAAACGCTCACAGTCCCGAGAACGGCCGTTCCATCGACGTAGAACGTTACACTCGCGACGCCCGACGCGGCGGAACCGCTGCCCAGGTCCGCGGTATCTGCGGCAACCATAACCTTGGAGCCCTTCTTGAATGACGCTCCGGCCTGCGGCCTCGTGAGAGTGACGGTCGGAGCGGCCTGATCGATTCGGATCAGCTGCGATTTCACCTGTTCCTGATTCCCGGCCAGATCGGTTGAGAAGAACTGGACGGTCGTGGTCCCCGAGACGCTGAACGGCCCGGTGTAGACGGGGCTCGCCGTTGTGGGCGTGGACCCGTCGGTGGTGTAGTAGGTCTTGTCAACGCCAGACCCACCCGTGTTGTCGGTGGCCGACAATCTCACCGTGACGGCTGAGGCGTACCAAGAAGCCGAGCATGCAGCGCCGCCGCACGACACTGTCGTCGTCGGCGCAGTCGTGTCAGACCCTTGCGACGCGAACGGGATCAACCTGGACCTGGCACCTTTGCTCCAGAAACGGGAAAGGCGTGTGACGGAACTCCGGTGGCCGTGTTCTACTCAGCTGGCGCTGC
Organism: Actinomycetota bacterium; assembly: GCA_030774015.1. Taxonomy (NCBI): domain Bacteria; kingdom Bacillati; phylum Actinomycetota; species Actinomycetota bacterium. The sequence continues at coordinate 3,956 of JALYLZ010000018.1, forward strand.
GCGCTTCCTGGCGTTGTCGCTCAATCGAGTCGGCTAGCGCACGGGCGCCGGAGTGGAAACAGGTGCCCGTAGGTCTGTAGATGATCAACCCCAAGGTGGTCGCTGAGCCGGGCGGTGGTTAGGACGCCAGCACATTTACAGACCGACCGGGGAGGTCGTAGCCCTTGCCCGTTCGAAATCCCTCCGTGGCTCGCTCCGTTGCCTCCCGGACCGCAGCCCGCTCCTCATCGGAGAAGGACCGCAAGAGGATGGCGACAGGGCGAACTCCCCGATGAAGCTCCAGTAGTCCTCGAAGTCCGAGAACCGCAGGTGGAACTCCATCTCCTCGATCCGCACGTCATCGAACCCGGCGCGTACGAGGAGCTCGCGCAGGCCGTCGGGGTCGGCCGCGAGAACACGCCGCCCGGCGCTTTCGGGTCGATCGGGGGGATGAGCCCAAGACGGACGATCGACATCGCGACGCTCGCCGCCCAAGGGTTCTGCGCGGGTCCACCCATGACGGCGAGGGCAAGCCTCCCTCCGGGCCGGAGCACGCGGCGGCTCTCGGCCAATGCCGCGGCTGGGTCGGGCATCAGCATGTAGGCCCATCGGCACAGGATCCCGTCGACGCTGCCGTCCTCCAGACCGATGTGCTCCGCATCGACCACACGGAATTCCGCGTTCTCCACCCCCAGCTCCTCGGCCCGTCGCCTCGCCACCTCGACCATCCCGGGCGGGAGGTCGGTGGAGATCAGCCGCCCGCTGTCCCCGATCAGCCGCGAGGCTGCGAACCCCGTCTCACCCGTTCCGGCGCCAAGCTCGAGGATGGTCTGGCCCGGCTGCGGGTCGAGTCGGGCGACCATCCAATCCGTGACCCCTTGGGAGAACTCCCGCAAGTACTCGCGGCGGCGCTCCCAGCCGGGGGCCATGGCCTCCCATTCGACGAGCGCGGCGCGACGAACCTTGTCGAGCCCGTGATCGTTGGCCGATGTCTCGGTGTCCACGGCGAACCTCCTCCTGTCGATCTGACGAGCAACGCTGGTTCCTTCCGGGCGAACAGGCTGGACCGGGCGTCCCGCGTGAGGGTCCACCCGGCCCTGGCCATTCTGGCCCGGCAACTCTGAGCGCGCCGACCGAGAGCTACAGCTCGCTCAGCCTCCGTTGGGGGCGGAAATGGTACCTGTGAGCTGGAGTGTGAACACGCCCTGCATGAAGTCACCGGTCCCGTCGGTAGTCCCCTGGCCAGTAGCGCCGCTGAATCGACCCGTTCCTCCTGTCACCACCCAGTGACCGGTCCCATGGAACACGAGCGGGCCGATCGGGCAGGCCACGTCGTGACTGGTCAGCATGAGGAGGTCGCCATTGGCGGCGGTCAGCGTCTCGTTCCTGACATTCGCAAGCCCCCCGGCGCAGCTGCTGTCCGGCCCAGTGACCTGGAGGTGCCCTTCGTTGGCGCTGAGCCCCAGTTGCGTGGAGATGCCAGTCCCGCTGAAGTCGACGGTGCCGCTCGAGAAGTCAGTGACTGCCATGCCCGAATAGGACCCCCGAAAGGGGACCTGGATACCGGCGGCGTACGCCGAATTCGCGCCCATCCCAATGGTCCCCAGCGCCGTGAACATCGCTGCGAGCGTACAGAGTTTCCTGATCATCGTTCCCTCCTTTGCGGCGCTGCGTGCTCACCCTCGAGCGCGCGACTCGGCAAGCCGGAGCAGGTTGTCGAATCCTTGCTGGATGGCACGCGCGGGGCCGCTCCAGCGCAGGATGGCCTGGCGCATGCCGGGCGTCGCGAACATGGCGCGGAGCATCCACGGCATGGGGACGGGACCGGTCGCCCGGAACAGGTAGGACACCCGGCTTCCGGAGCCTTCGGGTCGGATCTCGTAGCGGTGGATGACCTGGGCCACGCTCGGTCCGTACTTCCACGCGAGATGCCCCTCCGTTCGAAACTCGAACAGACCGGGGCGCTCGGCCCTGGTCACCACGGAGTGGTCCGTGAACATCCCGCCGGGGTCGGCACCCGTGCTGTCCCATTCCGTCCCCACCGAGGCCTCGCCCTCCGGAGCGTCCATGGTGAGCAGCCGGTACTTCTCCATCTGCTGCTCGCCGCCCCAGACCAGCCCGGTGCGGATGTCCGCGAGCGTTGCGTACACGACCTCCGGAGAGGCCGCGCAGGAACCCGAGGCCCGGAAGGTGACCCGGCCCATCCCGGGCGGCTCGCCGACCCGGTCCTGCGAGGCGGTCGCTTCCGTGTCCATTGCTATCTCCTCCCCAACTGCGCGGCGGTCTCGCTCTGGAACTCGAGGGCCCGGTAGGTCTGATCGCCCACCACCCAGGCGTCGTGGCCGGGAAGGATCTCGTAGGCGTCGCCGGCGTTGATCTCGTGCTCCTCGCCCTCGTTGGTCAGCACGTGCAGCGTGCCTTCCAGGGCGTACCCGACGTGGTGAAACTGGCAGGAATCCGTCCCCGCGATCGGCTTGACGTCGGCGGACCAGCTCCAGCCCGGCTCCAGCTCGCCCAACGAGGCCGATGAACCGGCCAGGTGGACGACGTATCCCTTCCCGTGGTCGAACGAGCGGGTCTCGTCCGCCTCATCGAACCGCTTCCTCGCGAACTCACCCATCGTGGCCCTCCATTCCTCGGCGGTTGCCGTCGGGCTGAACGTACGGGTCCCGGGGCCGAGGTTCATGGGGTGTTTCACCCATCTTTGGCCCCAGCGCGCCGAGGTCTGCTGGGTAGCCTGTGGAGGGTTACCGGGCTTCGTCGACCACCGCGTCCGCGGCCATCAACCCGTGCTTCGCGGCGAACAGGCTGGCCCTGGCGCGGTTCGAGACCCCGATCTTCGCGTAGATGTGCTCGACGTGGTTCGCCGCGGTCTTGGGTGAGATCACCAGGTGCTCCGCGATCTCCCTGGTCGACATGCCCCGGGCCACCAGCCGCAGGACCTCGACCTCCCGGGACGTCAGTCCGGCCGGCCGGTCGCGGCGGCGGCCGATCCGGTGCCCGGCGGCGCGGAGCACGGCGTCCACGGCGTCGCCGTCCAACCGTCCCGACCGGACCATGGCTCGGAGGTCCGCGGCGGCCTCCTCGTCCGAGCGCTCGGGCCGATGGGGCCGCGGTTCCCTCCTGGCAGCGTACGCGTCGGCGGCGGCCAGCACCCTGCCCGCCGGCGTCAACGCGTCGCCGGAGAGCCCCCGCGGGTAGCCCGAGCCGTCCAGGCGTTCGTGATGCTGGATGCAGATCGCGCCCAGGGGGGCGAGCGCAGATGACGACGCCAGCATCCGCTCGCTCAGATACGGATGCAGGCGCACCCGCTCCAGCTCGCCGGGGGTGAGTTCCCCTCGCTTGTCCCAGATGGAGTTCGAGACGCCGAGACGGCCCAGATCGTGCACCAGACCGGCCCGGCGCACCGACGTGGCCTCACCTTCCGGAAGCCCGTAGATCCGGGCGGCGGCCCCGGCCAGGTCGGCCACGGCCCGGGAGTGGCCGATGGTGTAGGGCGACTTCAGGTCGGTGAAGTCCGCCATCGCCTCCAGGGCCGACTCGAAATCCCCGTCGGTGAGCGAGACCTGGAGCGCGGGCTCCGCAGCGATCACGGCCTCCCACGTCGTGGCCGCGTCGAGGTCGCTGAACAGCATGGGCGCCTCGGCGCAGAACGTCTCCACCAGGGCCGGGTCGAACTGGGTCCCCGCCCGCTCCCGGGCCACGTCGATGGCCGCCTCCACCCCTCCGGCCCGGTGGAACACCTCCACCACGTCGGCCAGGTTCACGATCCGCGCCACCATCGAGATCTCCTCGCCTTGGGCGCCGTGCGGCACACCCTTGCCGTCCCATCGCTCGAAGGTCTGCTCGATGCCGTGGCGGACATCGCGGCCCAGCCCAAGCTGCGAGGCGAAGCCGTCGGCGGCCAGCCAGTGGTTCTCCAGCATTTCCTCGGCGTTTCGCCGGCCCTCGCCGAGGAAGGCCACGCCCAGGCGGACCCGTTCGGCCAGCGGCTTCCCGGCTCCCAGGTGCTTCATCATGTAGGCCATCGAGGAAACCGGCCCCGTGAAGTGCACCAGGCGAAAGTCGCCCTTCAGCGCGAACTCGTCGCCGAACCACTTGGCCTGCTCGTAGGAATCGACGTGGCATCCCACCCACGCCAGCAGCGCGACGTAGTAGGCGACCGCCCGCTCGGACTCGTCCAGCCCCACCCGCTCGGCCAGCCGCAGGGCGATCAGGCACTCGCGCATCACGTGTTCCATGGGCTGGCCCATCCCCAGATCCGTGCCCAGCGACAGGACGGCCAGCAGCTCGGCAAGCCGGACCCGCGAACGTGTGGATGGCTCGATCACGAGGGCAAGTCTATGCACCCGGGATGTCATCGGGGCGGGTCCGATGAGCCGGAGGCGGACACCACCGCTGCTAGGATGCTCGATCGTGGAAGACGAAGCCCCGGACCAGGGGTGGATCACCAAGACCGAGTACTGCTACCGGCACCCCAGCGAACCGACCCGGGTCCACTGCACGCGCTGCAACCGACCGATCTGCACCGATTGCATGATCCCGGCACCGGTCGGCTACCAGTGCCCGGAGTGCGTGGCGGAGGCCAGGCAAGCGTTCCGCCGGAGACCCTCCGTTCGGGCCGGGGCCCGCTCCGTTCGTTCCACGTCCATGACCAAGGCCCTGCTCCTGGTCCTGGTCGCGGTTTTCGTGGTGGAGATCATCAAGAGCGGAGGCCGCACCCCGACCGGGAGGACCCTGTTCGACATGGGGGCGCTGTTTCCCCCCGCCGTGGCGCAGGGCCAGTGGTGGCGGCTGGTCACGGTGATGTTCCTGCACGCGAACATCATCCACATCGCGTTCAACGCCTGGGCCCTGTGGATCTTCGGACAGTATGTGGAGTCGCTGTTCGGACGGTGGCAGTTCCTGATGGTCTTCTTCGTGAGCGCGTTCATCGGGAGCGTGGCCAGCTACGCGTTCGGCCCGGTCCAGGAGCTGGGGGTGGGGGCCTCGGGCGGGATCGTGGGGCTGCTCGGCGCGTTCATCGCCTACAACCTGCGGCGGCGGCACCTGGCCATCGCGCAGGCCCAGCTCCGGTGGGTCCTCATCATCATCCTGCTGAACGTGTTCCTCACCATCGGCGGCGGTGGCTTCGGGATCGGGAACATCGACTGGCGGGCCCACCTGGGCGGCCTGGTCGGGGGATTCGTGGTGGGGGGCGCGCTGGAAGGGGTGGGTCCCCGCCGGTATCACGCGCTGGTCCGGGTGGGCGGCGTGGTCGGCCTGATCGTGCTGGTGATCGCCGTGGCGGCCTGGCGCACGGGACAGCTCCACGCGCAGTTCCCCCAGCTGGGCTGAGCTCGGCGGGAACCGCCGGGAACCCCTTCCGGGAGTACGATCGTCTGACCGACGATGAACCGGAATCGAACGCACGCTCGGATCGCCCGGTTCGCGATTCCCCTGGCCCTGGTGGCCGTGCTGGGCGCAGGCTGCGCCGCGGCCACGACCGCGGCCGGTCCGGGAGCACAAGCACCCCACGACACCACCGTCCCGGTGACGCTGGCCGACAAGGGCCGGCTCGTGGCGGTGCACGTGGGACAGGTGATCCAGGTCTCGCTGGGCGCGCCGGCCGACGGAGGTCCCTGGCAGGTCGCGACCTATCCCCGGTCGATGCTGGCGATCACCTCATCGGACCCCGAGCGAGGCCTCTTCACCTTCCAGGCCCGGTCGAAGGGCCAGGGGCTGGTCGGGTTCACCCTCCGGGGCCTGTGCGGCCCGCCGCTGCTGGAGGCCATGCCCGACGGCGCGCTGTGTCCCGAGGCGGGCGGCCCGGCGGGCGGGAAGAGCGTGAAGGGCCTGCAGCCGGGCGCGCCGGCCCTGGTGACGCTGGTGACCTACACGTTCCGGGTGAGCTGACCGTCCCGTCCCGGGCGAGGCGCCCTAGCCTAGGGCGCGTTCCGGGAGTGTCAGCCGGGGCGGAACGACGGCAGCCCGTCCTCCGGCTCGGACACCGGCCGGAATGGCTCCCCGAGACGCTCCGAGAGCCCCCGGACCACGCGGTTCCACGCGTCCCGGTCCCACGACTCGGCCACCTCGGCAACCGACCCCGAGTCCACCAGCACCAGCGTCGGCACCACCCGGATCCCGTACGCCTCCGACACTGGATATGGCGGTAGGTCCGGAAGCGACTCGAACGACACGCCGTACTCCCCGCCGAACTCGCCGAGGCGTTCGGGCGGGTCCTGGCCGATCCCGCTGATGCCACCGGGAAGCGCCTGGTGGATGCGCTCGGCGATCGGGGCGGTCATCTGGCACACGGGGCAGGTCACCTTGTAGAAGTACAGCAGGCTCGCCCCGTCCCGGACCTCCAGGCCGGGAACGGGCGGAGCGGTGGCGCCGGGCGCGATGATCGACATGTCGCCTCCTAGCGTAGCGCCGACTGCCGACAACCCCCCCGCGGCATTGACCCGCTCCGCTTGCTCGCGACATCATGCGCCGCACTCCCGACCAAGGAGTCACCGTGGCCCCCCGACGATGCAGCGCCATCCCGATCGTCACCGCCGTCCTCCTGGTGGGCTTGGCGCCGGCCCTGCCCGCTGCGGCCGGCCCTCCCGCGCCGGGCGCGTTCCAGACGGTTCGGTTCGTCCAGAGGGTCAGCGAGGACGCGGTGGCCGGCCCGCCGAGCGCCGAGGCGGACACCGAGACCGAGCCCGACATCGCCGTCGACCCCAACGACCCGGACGTCGTGGTGGCGGTGTTCCAGCAGGGACGGTTCCCCGACGGCGGCTCGGTCGACCCGGGGTTCGCCACCTCGCACGACGGCGGCCAGACCTGGGTGCACGGGAACCTTCCCGGCCTGACCACGGCGGCGGGCGGGTCGTACGACCGGTCCTCGGACCCCGCCGTGGCGTTCGGCCCGGACGGCTCCGTGTACGCAACCACCCTCCCCTTCGACGCGCCCGGATGCCGCAGCGCCGTCTCGGTGCAGCGGTCCGACGACGGCGGCCTCACCTGGGAGGTGCCCGCGTTCCCGGAAGCCGACGACGACTGCAAGGTGTTCAACGACAAGAACTGGATGACCGTGGACACGTTCCCGGGCAGCCCGCACTTCGGGCGGGTCTACGTGACCTGGGACCAGTTCCGGGCGAACACCACGCCCCACTCGGAGCCCATCGTGCTGCGGTACTCCGACGATCGCGGCGCCACGTGGAGCGACCTGGTGGTGGCGTCCGCGCCCGAGGCGGAGGCGATCGGCGTGCTGCCGGTGGTGGAGCCCAACGGCGACCTGGCCATCGTGTACGACGACTTCAGCACCGGGGACGACGTCCTGGTGTCCCAGGTCTCCCACGACGGAGGCGTCACGTTCGACCCCGAGGTGAAGATCTCCAGGCTGCGCGAGGCCCTGGAGTCCCACGTGCGGACGGGTGGGCTGCCCGCGGCGGCGGTCGACCCGGTGACCGGCCGGCTGTTCGCGGTGTGGCAGGACGACCGGTTCCGCACCGACGGCCACAACGACGTCGTCATCGCGCGTTCCTCCTCCGAGGGCGCGCACTGGAGCCGGGTGAAGCGCGTGAACCCGGGGCAGACCGCCGCGGGGCTCAACTCCTTCAGCGCCTTGACGCCGGACGTCGCCGCCTACGGCGGCATCGTCCACGTCACCTACCGGACCCGGGACGACTCGGGCCCGGAGCCGTCCAACCTCGTCCAGGAACGCTACGTCGTGTCGATCGACGGGGGCAAGAGCTTCGGCGGCGAGCTGCTGATCGGGCCGCGCACGAACCTGCGGTTCGCCGCCGTCTCCGGGCAGGCCCAGGCGTTCCTGGGCGACTACATGGGCGTGGCCGCCACCGCCGACACCGCCTACCTGGTGTGGTGCGTGGCCCGGCGGCCCGCCCCCGGCGGGGGGCCGTTCGACCAGACCACCTGGAGCGCCACCATCGTGCGCTGAGGCGGTCTTCGGCCCCTACGTCTTGTCGCCGATGCCGTAGAACTTGCCGCCCCGCGCTCCCACCCAGATCATCCCGTGCCACACGGCCGGGGTGGATTCGACGCAACCGTAAAGTTGCACGCTCCACAGCTCGTCGGGCTTCTGCTTCGGATGCCGGATGTCGAACCCATGCAACACCCCGGAGCAGTCCCCCACTATCAGCACGTGGTCGATGGGAACGGGCGACATCTCGTCCGGCCCCGGCAGGGTCATGGTCCAGTACACGTGGCCGGTCTTCTGGTCCACCGCCATGAGCTCGCCGTCCGTGGCGTAGGCGTAGACCACGCCGCGGTACAGCGCCGGCGTGGAAAGACTCCCCCCGTCCGGCAGGTAGGAGCCGAGCGGCACCGACCACACCACCGGATCGGCAGGCTTGCGGGGGTCGAGCTTCATCAGGCCGCCGATCTCGTGGTCCCGGGGCAGCGCACTGGGGCGGGAGACGTTCTCCTCGATGTGGCGGGCCACGTACAGGTAGCCCTGCCGGTCGATGACCACCGACGCGTCGACGTCGTCGCCGGCCCAGAAACGGAACACCTGCTTGGCGTGGGTCCCGCCGTGCAGGATGTTCGAGATGTCCCATCCCTGCACCAGTCCCCCGGAGTTCGAGAAGTACGCGACTCCCTTGAAGAAGGCGACGGAGTTCTCGATGGAGATGTCGGTGTCGTGGATGGCGTTCAGGAGGTCCTGGTCCCAGCCGGGAACCGTCAGCACGACCTTTGGATCGACCTGCACCAGGTGCTGCGCGTCGTAGTGCCGGTGCAGCCGGATCACGTAGAACCAGGAGTTCTCGCCGCCCTCCAGCAGGTAGTCGCCGATCTGGAGGGGCGCGCCGTCCCAGTCGCTGTTCCATACCGGGTTGGGGACGCTGGAGCGGGAATCGACCGACCACAGCACGGTCGGCTCCGGCCGGTCCATGGCCACCACCCGCAGGAGGTTGTCGCGTGATCCCGCGTAGTACAGCGGGAACCCGTCGGAGTCCGAGGTCGCCGACCCCTTGGCCAGGTCCCCGGTCACCAGGTCCGGGCGGAGCGGCTTCCCGGTCAGGCCGTCCCAGAAGTGGTAGTGGTCGTCGTAGGCGCCCTCCCGGATCTCGATGGTGCCGTCGGGCCGCGGGATGACGTTGGGCTGGCCGGTCCACCCGGTGCCGCACCACAGCTTGGTCTCCGTGCCGCTGGTGGACTGCGAGCACAGCCCCCCGGTCTCCGGGTACTGCCACAGCACCACCGGGTGCTTCGGGAGCGGCCCTTGGCCGTAGTAGTCGCGGGTGGCGTTTCCCCGGAACGTGGTCAAGCCGGGGAAGCTCGTGTTGATGGGGCCGGGCGTGCGGAAGCCGTGGTGGGTGGGAGTGGGCGATGGCGACGGGGACGCCGGAGGGGGCAGCGTGGTGTGCACGGGCGAGGCCGAAGGAGACGCCGTGGCCCGGGAGCCCGAGTGTCGGTGGAAGACGTCGGTCAGGACCCCCGTCTTCCACACGGCCACGCCCGACCCCGCCAGCAGCAGCACGACGACGACCGCGGCGAGCGGCGCGCGCGTGGGAGCGGCGTGCCTGGCACGGTGGGAGCGGGGTGGCATGTCGGGTGGCGATGCTACCGGCTGGACGGGCGGACGCCCGGGATCGATCCGGACCGCCGAGGAGGACCGTCGAGGAGGACGGGGATCAGCCCGGGTTCAGCGGGGAAGCCCGGCCAGGAACCGCAGGAGCGTGCCCGCGGTCTCCTCCGGCGCCTCGAACTGCGGGACGTGGCCCACCTTGGGCAGCACCAGCAGCTCGGCGCCGGGAAGCACATCGGCCAGCTTGTAGGCCAGGCGGACCGGCACCAGGCGGTCGTCCTCCCCCCAGATCACCACGGCCGGCACCCGGACTCGGGCCATCCGGGCCCAGAACGGCCGGGGCGGCTCGATCAGGATGTGGCGCAGGGAGTCGAAGAAGGCCATCCGGGCGGCGGGGTTCCGGTAGATCCGGATGAACTCGCCGGCGGCGGCGTCGAACCCGTCGCTCGGCAGGCGGCTCGGGTCGGCCATCAGCCGGCGCACCGCGCGCTTCATCCACGCCTCGCGCAGCGGGAACGGGATGGCCCCGACCTCGGTCGGGATGACCCGGGTGAACCCCAGGACGTAGCGGACCCGGAAGCCGGGGACCGCCGGGTCCAGCAGGCCCAGGCCGGTGACCCGGTCCGGCGAGCGCACCGCCATCTCCAGGGCCACCCGCCCTCCCAGCGAGTTCCCCACCACCGCGGCCCGGTCGATCTCCAGCGCGTCCATCAGCTGGCGGAGCACGCGGGCGTAGAACCGGGGCGAGTAGTCGCCGCGCGGCTTGTCGGACTCCCCGTGGCCCGGGAGGTCCGGGACCACCAGGCGATGCCCCGCGTGCACCAGCGGAGGCAGGATCGGCAGCACGGAGATCTTCGAGGCCCCCAGCCCGTGCAGGATCAGGACCGGCGGCCCCTCCCCCACCACGTAGGTCGAGACACGGAGGCCGCCCACGTTCACGTCGCGCTGTTCGAGGTCGAAGGGCGAGCGGTCCCGGCCGTGTGGCCGGAACAGGGTCTGGAGCCGGGCTCCGAGGTCCAGGTTCCCGCTGACGGCCAGCCTTCGGGCCAGGTAGGCCTCGATCCCCCACAGCGAACCGTCGTCGATGGCCAGCCAGGTCTCGGGGTCGGCGGTCAGGCGGGCGGCGGGGGCGAGGCTGGGGCCCTGACGAGTGAAGCACTCCCGGTCCATCACGGCAACGGTGAAGGTGTCGCCTCCCACCCGGAGCTCCCACTCCGCGGCCAGGCCGTCGGCGGCGTCGCGACGGAAGCGGCGAGGAAGCGACAGCACACGCGAACGTACCTCGTCCTCCCGGGTGTCTCGTGCCAGCGTGCGTGCCACCTTCGATCGCCAAGCCTAGCGTACGGCGAGGCACGTTCGAGGATGCCAACGGCCCGATTTGGACCCGACCTTTGCCCTGAGCTGACCGACCCGGTACGCTCGCCCACATGCAGTGGGACACGCGGCAGAAGAACCTGCTGCTGATCCTGGCCCGAGACGTGGCCTCCAAGCTCGCCACGCCCGCGTTCCTGGTGGATGCCGTGGGCACGCTCGTGTTCTTCAACGAGGCCGCCGAGTCCGTCCTCGGCCACACGTTCGCCGAGATCGGCGAGCTGCCCGCCGAGGAATGGATGAAGGTCTGGGAGCCCATGGACGACCGGGGCGAGCCCATCTCCGTGCGGGAGCTTCCGTTGGGCGTGGCCCTGTTCGACGGGCAGCCGGACCACCGGACGCTGCGGATCCGAAGCGGCGACGGGCAGACCCGCTCGCTCGCCGCCACCGGCATCCCGCTGCTCTCGCACCCGGACGAGCTGGTGGGCGCCCTCGCGCTGTTCTGGGAAGCCGCGCCGCCCCCCGCCGACCCACTGGCCGAGGGAGTCTAGCCGTGCACGCGAAGGTGTGGGGATGCCGCGGCTCGCTGGCCTCGCCGGGCCCGGACACCATCCGCTACGGCGGGAACACCTCCAGCGTCGAGCTCCGCCTGGCCGACGGCAGCGTGCTGGTCCTGGACGCGGGAACAGGCGCGCGGCCGCTCGGCATCCACCTGGAGGAGGACCCACCAGCGCGGATCGACCTGCTGCTGACCCACCTTCACCTGGACCACCTGGAGGGACTGGCGTTCTTCGCCCCGCTATGGTGGCCCCGGGACCGCTGCGAGCTGCACATCTGGGGGCCCGCCTCGCCCCTGAAGACCCTGGAGGAGCGCGTCGCCACGTACATGTCGCCGCCCCTGTTCCCGGTGCACCTGTCGGACGTGCCCTCGCACCCCATCTTCCACGACGTCCCCGAGGGCGAGTGGCAGATCGGCGCCGCCACTATCTCGGCCCAGCCCATCTCCCACCCCGGCCCCACCGTGGGCTACCGCCTGGACGAGGGTGGGAAGGTGTTCGTGTTCATGCCCGACCACGAGCCCGCCCTCGGTGTCGATCTGAAGACGGTGTCGCCGGACTGGATCTCCGGCTACGGCGTGGCCTACGGCGCCGACGTGCTGCTGCACGACGGCCAGTACACCGAGAAGGAGTACGCACGCAAGGTGGGGTGGGGGCACTCCAGCACCGACCACGTGGTGACGTTCGCCCAGATCGCCAAGGTCCGGAGGCTGGTGCTGTTCCACCACGATCCGCTGCACACCGACGACGACCTCGAGGCCATTCTGGTGCGCGCCCAGGAGCTGTGGGGGGAGAACGGCGGCGAGATCGGCCTGGCCTACGAGGGCATGGAGATCGACCTGCCGTAGCCGTCTCCGGGGTCGCTCGGACCCTGGGCCCTGGTCACCGGCCGGCGACGCCGAGGGTCCTGCGCAACCCGCGACGGCCTTCCGTGGTGACCAGGAGGGCCCGGGTGCCGGGCTGCCTCACCACCCAACCGGAGGCGAGCAGCCGGTCGAGGAGCGCGGCGCCGAGCGCCCCGCCCAGGTGGGCCCGGCGCTCGCTCCAGTCCAGGCACGCGAACGCGAACCGCCGGCGGGCCTTCGCCGCCTCCGCCGGATCCACCCTGAGGGCGTGGAAGACTCCCGCCGCGCCGGGACCGAGGCCGATGGCACCGCCAGGACCGGGGGGGCCGAGCGCCTGCTTCCGAACCAGGGCATCGAGGACGGCCACCCCGAGCCGGCCCGCCAGGTGGTCGTAGCAGCTCCGGGCTTCGGCCAGGGGTGAGGCCGGAGCGGGCCGGCCCTTCGACCCGGACAGCGTCACCAGGGCCTCCACGAGCTGGGCCACCTGCGCGCCGGCCAACGCGTAGCGCATCTGGCGCCCCGCTCGCACCGCCCGGATCAGACCCTCCTTGCGGAGGACGGCGAGGTGGTTGGACATGTTGGGCTGGGTCGATCCCGTCGCGGCGACCATCTCCGCGACGGTGGCCCCACCGGCCTCCGCGCTGGTTGCCCCGCCGGCCAGCAGGAGGCTCAGGATCTCGATCCGGAGCGGATCGCTCAGGGCCCGGGCCATCCCGGCGGCATGTTCACTATCCATCACGGCACCATGATACCACGTTGTATCATCAGGAGGCAATGATGTATCGCACGTCTCAGCCGGCGCGAACGCGGACGGGGCGCACGGTTCGGCCGCGTAGACTCGCCGACCGATGAGCGCTCGGGCGGAGCGAGGCACCCTGTTCCAGATCCTGGCGGACCCCGCCGTGCGGGTGGCGATCGGGGCCGTCTTCGTCATGATGCTCGGCTACGGGATCGTGGCGCCGATCCTGCCCCTGTACGCGCGATCGTTCGGCGTCGGGTATGGGGCCGCCGGGCTGCTGATCTCGATGTTCGCGGTGGCCCGCCTGATCTTCGACGTGGTGTCCGGACCGGTGGTCGACCGCTACGGCGAACGCACCGTGGCCACCTCCGGCCTCGCCGTGCTGCTGGTCTCCTCGCTCCTGACCGGCCTGGCGCCGACGTTCGCCCTCGCCGTGCTGTTCCGGGCCGTGGGCGGCGCCGGATCGTCGGCGATGTTCACGGCCATGTACAGCTACCTGCTGAAGATCGTGCCCAAGCAGCAGATGGGACGGACGCTGGGATTGTTCTACGGCGCCCTCAACATGGGGATCATCGCGGGCGGGCCCCTCGGCGGGTTCATCGCCCACCAGCTCGGCCTGAACGCGCCCCTGTTCTTCTACTCCGGGCTCATGGTCCCCGCGGGCTTCCTGGTGTGGCGGTACCTTCGCGTGCCGGCCGGAAACGACGGTGAGGCCGATCGGGACGAGGAACCGGCCCCGCTGGGACAGCGGCTCCGTGCGCTGCTCCGGACCAGGGGCTACGTCACCGCGCTGGTGGTGAACCTTGCCTACGCGTGGATGGTCGCGGGGGTCTACGACACCCTGGTCCCGCTGTTCGGCCGGGACGGGCTGGGGCTGTCCACACTGGGCATCGGGGTGGTGCTGGCCGTCGCGCTGGCCGCGGAGCTCGTCGTGATGTATCCGGCCGGGGCCGTGGCCGACCGGGTGGGCCGCCGTCCGGTGCTGATCCCGGGACTGGCGGCGATGGTGATCATGACCGTGGTCCTGGGGCAGGCAGGTTCGGGCGTGGCGTACGCCGCCATCCTGGGCGTCTTCGGCCTCGCCACCGGCGCCGCGGGGGTGGCCCCCGCCGCGATGCTCTCGGACGTCGTGCCGGAGGGGTCGTCGGGAACCGCCATCGGGGTGTTCCGGTTCTGCGGGGACCTCGGGTTCATCATAGGGCCGCTGGTGGCCGGGTCGGTGGCCGGCGCGTGGGGCTTCCATGCGTCGTTCGCCGTCGCGGCCGTGCCCACCATCGTCGCCCTGCTCTTCGCCATCGGAACGCCCGAGACGTACCGCCACGCCGTGGGGTCCAGGAGACGGCCCGGGCCCAGGACGCCCCCGACCGGCTGAAGGAAGGCGCTACCGGACCCGCCCGTTCCAGAGGTTCAGCGCGTGGTGGTCGTGCTCGTGGCCGAGGGTCGACAGGGAGCCCGCGTCCAGCCGAAGCAGGCCGGCCACCCGGACCTCCATTCCCAGATAGCGGGCGGCCAGGGCTCGCAGGATGTGTCCGTGGCCGAACAGCAGGACGTCGCCGTCGGGCTCGCCGATCTCGGCCAGGAGGCGGTCGGCTCGCTCCGCGATCTCCTCCGGGGTCTCGCCGCCGGGTGAGCCGTCGTCGAAGAGCTCCCATCCCGGCCGGTCGGCCTGGATCTGCTTCGTGGTCAGGCCCTCGTACCGGCCGTAGTCGACCTCCCGCAGGAGATCCGTGACCTCGGGGTCGGGGTGGCCGGCCAGGCGGGCGGTCTCCCGGGCCCGGGACAGCGGGCTGCACAGCACCCGGCCGAACGGGTGGCCGTCCAGCCGGCGCCCGATGGCTCGGGCCTCCTCCTCACCATCGGGGAGCAGCGGCAGGTCGGTGACGCCCGTGTGCTGCCCCGAGCGAGACCACGCCGTGGCGCCGTGGCGGGCCAGCCAGATGTCCATGCCTCGGGGATTGTCTCCCGAACGCGCTGAGGGGAGCGACCAGCGCCCCCCTCGCGGCAACTCACGCCCTGATTCAGGGTTTCACGGTCACCGTGGTGCTCATGAAAGGACCGTGGATCAGACAGATCATCGAGTAGGTGCCGGGCACGCGGGCCACGAACGTCGACTCGGCCCGCCCGTTCAGCAGGCCGAGCCCGTTGTCAGCGTGGAGCAGCCCGGAGTTGACGAACTTCGACGGGTCGCGGAGCACGAGCGACGGCGTCGGCTGGACCAGCTGGGGGCTCAGCAGGAACTCCAGCTTCGTCGGATCGCACTTCTTCGGGAACACCACGTCCGGTCCCGGCCGCTCGCATTGCACGATGAACCCCTGCACCGACTTGAACGAGCTGATGGGGAACGAGGCAGTGTGGATCTCGTTCGTCCCCAGCACGCGGAGCCGGTCCCCCACGTGGAGCGTGAACCCCTCGTCGCTGAACTCGATGGCGCTCACGCCCCGCGCGCTTCCCCCGTCGTGGATGGTCACCAGGTGGCTGCCCCCCGCCAGCGGCTTCCTGTTCACGGCCTGGGCCTGCGCGTCCGCGGCCGGACCGTCCACCTGCTTGGCGTGGACGATGTCCTTCTTGGCCTGGGCGTCCACCGTGCCGGGGCTCGGGATCGACGCATCCGGCGCCGCCACGGTGAGGGGGATCTGCATGTGGGCGTGCAGAAGGCACAGCAGGGAGTACTGGCCGGGGGGCGCGGCGACCCGGACGAAGAAGGACTGCCCGCTCCCGTGGCCGCCCGCGTTCAGGGGATCGGTGCCGTTGAACGTGCACGGACTGCTCGTCGCCTTCCCGCACTTGTGGCGGTCGGCGATGGCGATCGGGTTGAACACGATCTCGTTGTCGTCTCCGCCGAGGGCGTTGTCACGTACCTCGACGGCGAACGGGGCGCCGGGGGCCTGCCAGGTGCTTCGCCACGCGTTGGGGTGCGCCGACGGGACGAACGTGGCGGTGTGGAACCCGAACCCGCTGAAGGTGGCGTCGACCAGGTCGCCCTGGTGGACGGTGAGGCCGCCCGACGGGAAGAACTGGGTGAACTCCCAGGGCTCCTGGCCGGGCGGGAACGTGTCGGCCTGGACCCGATAGGTGGCCGGCGAGGCGCCCGCCGCCGGCGCGATCCCGGCCACGATCCCTCCCAGCAAGACCACGGCGAACACACCACGCAGCAGTCGCATCGTCCCCTCCCCTTCCGCCCCGGACCGGCAAGACGTGGCCACTGTATGCCATGCCGCATTCGGTAGGAAAGACGGATCTTCGACCGGGCTATCCCAGGCCGAAGCGCTGCCACCGGCCCACGGCGTCGACCACCAGCTGCACCGCGATGGCCGTGAGCAACAGGCCCATGATCCGCGTCACGAAGTGGATGGCCGAGGGCCGCAGGAACCGGGAGAACGCCGAGGCGAACCGCAGCGTGGCCAGCACCAGGATCAGCGCCACCACCAGGCCGCCCACGACGGCCACCCGCTGGATCAGCCCGGGGTGCTGCCGGATCAGGACGATGGTCGCCACGATGGCGCCCGGCCCGGCCAGCAGGGGCGTGCCGATCGGCACCAGGGCCACGCTGGCCCCCTCGTGGGTGGCGCTCATGCTCTCCGCGCCCCGCAGCATCTCCAGGGCCACGATGAACAGCAGCACGCCCCCCGCCACCATCAGGCTCTCCACGCTGATCGAGAGGTACTGGAGGAGGGCCTGTCCGAACGCGACGAACGCGCCCAGGACGATCGCCGCCACCAGCACGGCCACGTAGGCGGCCCGGTTCCGGGCCCGTTGGTCGAGCGGCTGGGTCACGCTCAGGAACACCGGGACGGTTCCCAGCGGGTCCAGGATCACCACCAGGGTCACCAGGGACTCGCCGAAGGTCCGCCAGGCCACCCGGTCGTTCCTACGAGAGCGCCACGTCGACCAGGATGAGCTCGGTGTCCTCGGCCGCGGCGAGCTTCAGGTCGGGTTCGCTCCGGATGCGCGCGGCGTCCCCGGTGGCCATGCGCTCCCCGTTCGCTTCCAGGGCGCCTGAGATCACGTAGAGGTACGCACCGCGACCGTCGGCGACCTGGTGGCCCACTGCGTCGCCGGGGGCGAGCGCCGACACGAACACCGACGCGTCTCCGTGCACCTTCACGGCGTCGCCGCCCTCCGGCGAGATGGCGCGCAGCAGCCGCCCGGTCCGGCCCTCCTTGGTGAACACGCGCTGCTCGACCCCGGGCGGGAGCCCGCGCTCCGACGGGAGGATCCAGATCTGGATGAACCGCATCGGTTCGGTCTCCGAGCCGTTCTGCTCGGAATGCCAGGCGCCGCTGCCGAGTGTCATGCGCTGCACCGACCCGGCCGGGAGTGGCCCCGGTGGCCCTCCGACGTCGTCCTGGTGGCGGAACAGGCCCTCCACGACGTACGTCAGCCCCTCGATGTCGCGGTGCGGGTGCATCGGCCAGATCGCGCCGGGGATCAACCGGTCGTCGTTGAACACCCGCATGTTCCCGAACCCCATGTACTCGGGGTCGTAGTACCGGTCGAACGAGAAGTGCCACCGGGCGGTGAACCACCCGCCCTCCTCGCGATGGATCTCCTGATCCCTGCGGATGTGGATGGTCATGGGCAGTCTGCGGTCCACCAAGGAACCACCGGGCCAGTATGGAGGAAAGGCCCGAGCGGCGCTCAGGCGTTCGCCCTCCGTAGGGGCACGCCATGGACGCGGAACCCCACCGCGCGGGCCGCGACGGCCAGCTCCACGTCGTGCGTGGCCAGGGAGAGGTCCTCGAACCGGTCCCGAACCAGCCGGGCGCTCGCCAGATGGATCGCGTCCGGGGACCCGAGCGTCGTCGGGAACGGGTCGGTCGCCCGCTCGAGGATCCGCTCGCCGATGGCAACCAAGCTGAAGGTGTCGATCACGTCCAGCACGGCGGCTCGCCGGGCGGCCACCTCTTCATCGGGCAGACGGAACTGGACCGAGCGCGATCGATGGTACGGAGGCACACGACACGCAGGATTTCCAGCGCTCCCATGCAGACCGTTCGGAGGTCGACGGGGCCACCGGCCTCCTCGCTCCCGAGCAGCGCGACCTCCAGTGCGTGCCGCTGGGGAACGGGCAGCTCTCCGATGGTGGCGTCCAGGACGGGGCCGAGCAGGTCGGCGAGGCCCTGGAACGAGAGCTTCGCCTCCGACTCGGCGGGGTGACAGGACAGCACGGTGTAGCATCGGTCCGCCGCGTGGAGGAGGGCTTCTCGCCACAGAGTCGTCTTACCGGCGCCTCCCTCTCCCTCGACGACCTCGGCGCGGGTACCGGAGGGTGCGGCGTCCAGTGCGGCGTCCAGCCGTTCGAGCTCGAGCTCGCGCCCCGACCATGCGTGGCCCACTCCCAGCCACGGCAGCACCCCTCCCTGGAAGGCTGAGGGCAGTCTACGGGAGCCGGCAGCACCCTCCGGACCGTCCGGCCCTGGCCCCCTTCGGGGCTGCTTCGTTTGTGGTCAGACGGATCCGAGCACGACGCGCGCGTTGGGCGCCGGCCGCGCAAAGGTCGCGCGAGACGGTGCGAGGGTCGGCAGCGAGGCATTCGTTGACGCGGGCGCGGTTTCGGCGAAGGACGTCCCGCCGCGCAAGCTGGTCGTTGGCTCGCCGGCACGGGTGCTGCGCGACGTGCCCGACGACGAGCTCCTCCCTACCAGAGGCGTCCGTGAACCGACACCCGTGGCCACAGTTCACGAACTCGGTCACGTGACGGATGTTCCGATCCGGGTGGACCCCCATGCTGGCGTCGTGCTTTGATGCGCCGGTCGGGATCCGACGAGGAAGGGGGATCGATGGATGGCGCCCGCAGGCTCTCGGTTGGGGAAATCGATTGCTGGTTGTTGAGCGACGGCACGAATCCCTATCCGAGAGAGGCGATGTTCTCGAACGTCGCCGCGGAGGAGCGGGACACGGCGCTCCAGGGCTACGTCGATGAGGACGGCATGGTGCCCTCGACCTATCACTGCCTGCTGGTCCGGTCCGGTGACCGTGTCGCGCTGATCGACGCGGGCCTGGGGGACCTGGCCGGGCCCGACGCGCCCGTGGGGAAGCTCCAGGGGTCGCTTCGCGAGGCCGGCGTGGGGCCCGGCGACGTGGACGTCGTGGTCATCTCGCACGGCCATGCCGACCATATCGGCGGCCTGACCATGGAGCGCGATGGAGCACGTGTCCCCACGTACGGGAGAGCCCGCCACCACGTGTGGCAGAGCGAGTGGGACTTCTGGACCTCGCCCGCCGCGGATGCGCTTCCCGAGATGCTGCTCGGGCCCGCCCGGATGACCTTCCCGGTCCTCGAGCAGGCGGGGCTGGTAGAGCCCGTCGGGGAGGAGACCGACGTCCTTCCCGGCGTCCGGTTGCTGCCCGCGCCCGGCCACACCCCCGGCCACGCCGTGGTGGCCATCACCTCGGGCGGCGAGGGGCTGCTCTACGTGGCGGACGCCGTTGTGCACCAGCTCGACTTCGAACATCCCGAGTGGCTGTCCGCCTTCGATGCCATCCCGAACCTGACCGTGCAGACGCGCCGGCGGCTCCTCGACAGGGCGGCCCAGGACGGATCGCCCATCGTCGCCTTCCACGTGGGCTACGGGCACGTGACGCGCGCCAACGGCGCCTATCGGTTCCAGCCCTCGTAGCCGAGCCGCGGGACACGGCGCTGGACGACCCGGCTATTCGTTCAGCCAGTCCGCGGCTTCCTTCGCGTGATAGGTCAGGATGAGGTCGGCCCCTGCCCGGCGGATGCCGGTGAGGACCTCCAGGGCCACCTTCCGGCCGTCGATCCAGCCCCGCTCGGCGGCGGCCTTGACCATGGCGTACTCGCCGGAGACGTTGTAGGCGGCCAGCGGGAAGCCCGTGGCGTCCTTCACCGTGCGGATCACGTCGAGGTATGGCAACGCGGGCTTCACCATGACCATGTCCGCGCCCTCGTCGATGTCGGCCAGGACCTCGCGGAGCGCCTCCTCGGCATTGGCGGGGTCCATCTGGTAGCCGGTGCGGTCGCCGAACTGCGGCGCGCATTCGGCGGCGTCGCGGAAGGGCCCGTAGAAGGCCGAGGCGAACTTGGCCGCGTACGCCAGGATGCCGACGCCGGTGTGGCCGGCCTCGTCCAGGGCCTCACGGATCGCCGCGACCTGCCCGTCCATCATCCCGGACGGCGCCACCAGGTCGGCGCCGGCCTCGGCTTGGGCTACCGCGATACGGCGATAGACGTCGAGCGTTCGGTCGTTGTCCACCAGGCCGCCATCGGTGAGCACGCCGCAGTGGCCGTGGTCCGTGTACTCGTCCAGGCACAGGTCGGCGATGACGACCGCGTCGTGGCCCAGCTCCTCCTCGAGCGCTCGCAGTCCCCTCTGGGCGATGCCCTCGGGGTTGTGGGACTCGGTTCCTTCGGCGTCCTTGCGCGCGGGTACGCCGAACAGCACGAACGCGGTCACGCCGCGCGACGCGATGTCCACGGCTTCCTTGCGCAGCGACTCCAGCGTGTGCTGGGCGTGGCCGGGCATGGACTGGATGGGCGCCGGCTCCTCGATCCCTTCCTTCACGAACAGCGGGGCGATGAGGTTGCGGGGCGTGAGGTCGGTCTCCCGGACCAACCGGCGCAGCGCCTCTCGCTGCCGCATCCGGCGGGGACGGGAAAGCGGAAAGGCGGGTGTCATGCGTACACCTCCTCGAGCTTGCGGACGAGCCCGTCGATCGTGTGCGGCTCGGCCACCCAGCACACCTCGAAGCCGGCGCGGCGGGCCGCGTCGGCCGTCACCGGGCCGATGCACATGGCGCACGCCCGACCCGTTGCGCCCGCCATCCTAGCGAACCCCTGGACGGTGGAGCTGCTGGTGAACACCACGACGTCCACCTCGTCCCCGTCCAGGGCCCGGCGGGCATCCTCCGGCAGCCCCTCGAGGAACCGGGTTCGGTAAGCATCGACCCGAACCGGCGTCCATCCCTTCGCGACCAGGACGTCTTCCAGGCCCTCCGGGGCGATGTCGGCCCGGGGAAACAGCACCCGGCCCGAACCCTGTGGGAAGGCCTCGCCGAGCGCCGCCGTGGTGTGGGGGTCGGCCATCAGGTCCACCTCGACCCCGACGGTCGCCAGCCGCTCCGCGGTGGCCGGTCCCACCGCAGCCACCTTCGCCGGCAGACGGGGCGGGAGGCCGAACCGGTGGAGCCGCCCCAGCAGGACGTCGACGGCCCGAGGGCTGGTGAACGAGACCCACGCGAACTCGCCTGCGGCGAGTTGCCTCACGGCGCGGTCCAGCTCCGAGCTGTCGTCCACGGGGTCGATCTCGATGGTGGGGGCCTCGAACACCCGCACCCCGCGCTCCCGAAGGATGCTGGTGAGGGACCCGGCTTCCTCCGCCGGACGGGTCACCAGCACGCATTTGCCCTCCAGGGTCATCGGGCCAGGTCTTCCAGGATCCTGGCGCCCCCGCGGGCGCGGATGTCGTCGACGACCAGCCCCGCGGCCACCTCCGCGTGCTCCGCCTCGGCCTCCGCCCGGACCGCGTCCGACCCGTCCGGCCGGAGGACCACCGCGACCAGGCGGACGGTGCCGTTGTCCACCTCCGCGTATGCCCCCAAAGGGAGCGAACACCCCCCGCCCAGCAGGGCCACCACGTGCCGTTCCGCCTCGAAGGCCGTCCGGGACGGTTCGTGCTCCAGACGAGCCACGAGGTCCCGGGCGGGACCCTCCGGGCGCGTCTGCACGGCCAGCGCGCCCTGGCCGGGAGCGGGGACCATCTCCCCGACCGACAGGAGCTCGGCGTGCTCCGGTTCGATTCCCAGCCGGGCCAGGCCGGCGGCCGCCAGGACCAGGCCGTCCACCAGCCCCTCCTGCATCTTCCGCAGGCGGGTGTCGACGTTGCCGCGGACGTCCACCACACGGAGGTTCGGACGGGCCAGGTGCAGCTGTCCCTGGCGGCGGAGGCTCGAGCTGCCCACGGTCGCTCCGTCACCCAGAGTCGGTTCCCTGGCGACCAGCACGTCGAAGGGAGAAGCGCGCTGTGGGACCGCCGCGACCACCACGCCGTCGGGGTCCTCGGAGGGAAGGTCCTTGGCCGAGTGGACGGCCAGGTCGACCTCACCGTCCTGGAGGGCCCGGACGATCTCGGCCACGAACAGCCCCTTGACCCCGGCGGGGGACGACGCCGGCGACGCTCCGCGGTCTCCCGACGTCGTGATGGGAGCGAGCTCGGAGGCCACGCCGATGCGTTCCAGAGCCACAGCGACCTCCCGGGCCTGAGCCAGCGCCAGGGCCGACCCCCGTGTGCCGATCCTCAGGACGCCCGGGTCAGACGACGTCCCGGATCACCTCGGCCAGCGGCTTGCGGGTCCCGGTGACGAAGGGCGTCTCCTCCTTCACGTACAGCCGAGACTTCGATGTCCGGAGGAACCGGATGCAGTCGACCAGCTCGGTCAGGTCGTCCGCCTCGAACGCCAGGATCCACTCCCAGTCCCCCAGGCCAAACGCGCTGGTGGTGTTGGGCAGCACGCCGGGAAAGCGTCTGCCCATCTCGCCGTGCTCGGCCAGCAGGCCGCCGCGCTCCTGCTTCGGTAGCAGGTACCACTCCGGAGTCCGAACGAACGGATACACGCAGAGGTACTTCCTGGGAGGCTCTCCGCGGACGAAGGCGGGGACGTGGTCGGGAGCGGTCTCGGGCGGCCGGACCACGCCCAGGAACGCGTGGCCCTGCATCATCAGCCGGCCCAGCGGCGACCGCAGGAACTCCACCGCGAGGGCCTGGACGTCGTCCGCGGAGCTCGCCACCCACCACATCATCAGCTCGCCCCGCGCGGAGAATCCGGCGGACGAATAGAAGCCCCGGACCTGCACCCGGTCCTCCCATTCCTTGAACAGCAGCTCGGTGCGGTGGATCAGGTAGTCCGGATCCTCCTGACTCTCAAAGCGCGGATGGAATGCGTGGAATACGGGGTAGTAGGCCCAAACCTCCGCGGTCTCGGTCATGCGCTCTCCTTCTCGAGGTGGTCGCGGATCACCTGGGCCAGAGCCGCCAGGAACCGCGGGTCGTCGTTGGGCGACTCGGTCCGGACCATGGTGAGACCGACCTCCTGGGCCACCGACTGCGCCTCGATGTCGATGTCGTACAGGATCTCAAGGTGGTCGCACACGAAGCCCACCGGGCAGGACACCACGGCGGGGACGCCCTGCTCGGCCATGTCCCGCAGGACGTCCGAGAGGTCGGGACCGAGCCAGGGCTCGCCGGTCCGGCCGGCGCTCTGCCAGGCCGTCCGGTAGCTCGACAGCCCCAGTCGGGACGCCACCGCGTCGGCGGTCCCGGCCAGCTCGTCAGGATAGCGGTCGCCGGCGGCCAGGATGCGCTCCGGCAGGCTGTGCGCCGAGAACACGACCGATGCGGCGTCACGCTCGTCGTCGGGGAGCCGGTCCCGGGCCTCCCGGACCCGCGACGCCACAAAGGCCACGAACGCCGGATGCGTCGCGTAGCTCTTCACGAACGAGAACCGCGGCCCGCCGGCGGCCGCCGCACGTTCGACCCGCTCCACGTACTCCCCCACCGAAAACCGCGAGTAGTGGGGCGCCAGCACCAGGCCGACCGCGCCCTCGATGCCGTCGGCGGCCATCTGCTCGACGACGTCCTCCAGGTACGGCCGCTGGTGCTTCATCCCGTGGTACACGCGGAACTCCTCGGAGCCGTCAACGCCCCCGTCCCCGTACCCGCCTTCGTTCAGCAGCTTCTCCAAGCCGGTCACTTGGGCCTCGGTGATCTCGATGAGCGGAGACCGGCCGCCGATGGCCCGGTACCGCTCGGTCAGCTCCTGGAGCAGCTCCGGCGTGGGAGGCCGTCCCCGCCGCACGTGGGTGTAGTACGCCTCCACGTCGTCCGGCCCGCGGGCGGTCCCGTACGACATGGCCAGCACGCCGATCATGGGGCCGGCACCTCCTGCCGAGCGGACACGTCGTGCACCAGCTCCGTGAGCCGGCGAAGGGTCTCGGGCGCCGTCTCCGGCAGGACACCGTGCCCCAGGTTGAACACGTGACCGGGGCGGCCGCCGGCCCGGGCCAGCACGTCCCGAGCGCGCCGCTCCACGACCTCCCACGGAGCCAGCAACACAGCCGGGTCCAGGTTTCCCTGGATGGCCACGCCCGGGCCGAGGCGCTCCCGGGCCCGGTCCAGCGGGATGCGCCAGTCCACGCCGACCACGTCCGCCCCGGCGTCGCGCATCAGCTCCAGCAGCTCGCTGGTGCCGACCCCGAAGTGGATCAGCGGGACCCCCAGCCCGGCCAGGCCCTCGAAGATGGGCCGGACGAAGGGCAGGACGTGTTCCTCGTAGTCATCCGGCCCCAGCGCCCCCACCCAGCTGTCGAAGATCTGCACGGCCGAGGCGCCGGCCTCCACCTGCGCGCGGGCGTACGCCAGGACCGCAGCTCCCAGGCGCTCCATCAGGTCCCGCCACGTGGCAGAGCCCTCCAGCATGAGCGCCTTGGTCCGGGTGAAGTTCCGGGACGATCCTCCTTCGATCAGGTAGCTGGCCAGGGTGAAGGGAGCCCCGGCGAACCCGATGAGGGGGACGTCCAGCTCCCGGACCACCATGCGGACGGCCTCCAGCACGAACGGCACGTCGCGCTCCGGCTCCAGCGGCCGTAGCCGCTTCACGTCCGACGAGGTCCGCAGGGGTGCGTCCACGACCGGCCCCCGCCCCTCCTCGATCCGAACGTCGATCCCCATCGCCGCGACCGGCACCACGATGTCGGAGAACAGGATGGCCGCGTCCACGCCCAGCTGGCGGACGGGACTGAGCGTGACCTCGGCGGCGAGCTCGGGCGTCCGGCAGATCTCCAGGATCCCGAACCGCTTCCGCAGTGCCTGGTAGTCGCGCTGGTACCGCCCGGCCTGGCGCATGAACCACACGGGGGTGTGATCCGTCGGTTCGCGCCGGCACGCACGCAGGAACAGGTCGTTGGAGGGCACCAAGGGTTCATCATACGGAGCCGGGATGGAAAGCCTCACGGGCGGGAAGAGGAGGAGCCGTGCGCGTCTGCATGATGATCGAGGGGCAGGAGGACGTCACCTGGGACCAGTGGCTGGCCCTGGCGCTGGCGTGTGAGGAGCACGGGCTGGACGGGCTGTTCCGGTCGGACCATTACGCGCCGATCGGGAGCGGGCCGGGGAGCGGCTCGCTCGACGCCTGGGCCGTGCTCACCGCCCTGGCCGCCCGAACGGAACGCATCCGACTGGGGACGCTGGTCTCGCCGGTGACGTTCCGCCACCCGTCGGTCCTGGCGAAGATGGCCGTCACCGCGGACCACGCCTCGAGCGGCCGGATCGAGGTGGGGATGGGCGCCGGGTGGTACCACGCCGACCACCAGCAGTACGGGTTCCCGTTCCCGGACACCCCCACGCGGATGCGGATGCTCGCGGAGCAGCTCGAGATCGTCCACCGCCAGTGGAGCGAGGAGGAGTTCTCGTTCCAGGGGCAGCACTACCGGCTGGAAGGGTGCCGGGCCCTGCCGAAGCCGGTCCAGCAGCCGCATCCGCCGGTCATCGTGGGCGGGGCGGCGGGTCCGGGCAGCGCCCGTCTGGCCGCGCTGTGGGCGGACGAGTACAACACGGTGTTCTCCTCGGCCGCGGAGTGCGAGCGCCGGCGCGGCGTCGTCGCCGAGGCGTGGGAGCGGGCGGACCGCGACCCGGCCTCGCTGCGGTTCTCGGTGATGACGGGGTGCATCGTGGGCACGGATCGGGCGGAGCTGCTGGAGCGGGCCCGGCGGGTCCAGGAGCGGCGCCGGAGCACCGACGACCCGTCCGAGCTGCTGCGGGCCACGGCCGACGAGTGGATCACCGGCACCGTCGACGAGGTCGTCACGAAGCTGCATGCGCTGGAGGCCGCCGGGGTGGACCGGGTCATGCTCCAGCACCTGGCCCACGCCGACGTGGAGATGGTCGCCCTGATCGGCCGGGAGGTCGTGCCGGCCGTGGCCTGACCGGCGCTACCTAGGCCGCGCCCGCGTCGCCCGCACTGCCGAGGAACGCGGCCAGGACACGCACGGCTTCCTGCCGGACGGCCGGCGAGAGGTCCTGGGCGATCACCTCGATGAGCGCCCTCCTGACGGTGGCGTCGGGGGGGGCGTCCTCGAGCGCCTTCACCGCTTCCCGGCGAACCTGGGGGGACTGGTCGGCCAGCGCCTCGAGCAGCGCTTCGGTCGCCTCGGGCCGGCCCCGGAGCTCGAACACCGCGACGACACGGACG
>JALYLZ010000019.1 GCA_030774015.1 Actinomycetota bacterium
ACGACGCCGAGCGCGCGGTACGGGCGGCGCTCGAGCTGGTGGCGTCCGTGGCGGCGCTCGGCGAGGAGGTCGGCGCGACGGACCTCCGGGCCCGGGCCGGCGTGCTGACCGGGGAGGCCGCCGTGACCATCGGGGCGGAGGGCCAGGGCATGGTCGCGGGCGACCTGGTGAACACGGCCTCCCGCCTACAGTCCGCAGCCGAGCCCGGGACCGTCCTGGTCGGCGACTCCACCCGCCGGGCCACCGACGCGGCCATCGCCTACGAGGACGCCGGCGACCACGAGCTGAAGGGGAAGGCCGAGCCGATGCGGCTGTGGAGGGCGGCCCGGGTGGTGGCCGGCGTGGGCGGCGCCCTGAAGTCCACCGGCCTCGAGGCCCCGTTCGTGGGACGGGATCGGGAGCTCCGCCTGGTGAAGGAGCTCTTCCACGGGTCGGCGGAAGAGGGGAAGGCCCACCTGGTGTCGATCGTGGGGATCGCCGGGATCGGCAAGTCCCGCCTGGGGTGGGAGTTCTACAAGTACATGGACGGCCTCCGGGAGCTGTTCCGGTGGCATCGGGGACGGTGTCTCGCATACGGCGACGGCGTCACGTACTGGGCCCTCGCCGAGATGATCCGCGGGCGGGCCGAGATCCTGGAGGGGGAGGAGGCATCCGCGGCGCAGGCCAAGCTCCACTCGGCCGTCGAGCGATACATCTCAGACCCGGAGGAGCGCCGGTGGGTCGAGCCGAGGCTCGCGCACCTCATCGGACTCGAGGAGAGGGCCGCTCGAGACCGGGAGGATCTCTTCGCCGGGTGGCGGCTGTTCTTCGAGCGGATGGCCGAGGAACGTCCCGTGATCCTCTCCTTCGAGGACATGCAGTGGGCAGACGCGGCGTTGCTCGACTTCATCGAGTATCTCCTCGAGTGGTCGCGCAACCACCCGATCTACATCCTCGTGACGGCTCGGCCGGACTTGCTGGAACGCCGGCACGATTGGGGGGCGGGCAAGCGTACCTTCACGTCGCTCTACCTGGAGCCGCTCGCGCGGGAAACGATGCGGCAGCTCCTTGCCGGATTGGTCCCAGGCCTTCCCGACGAACTCCGGGACCAGATCCTGGATCGGGCCGAAGGCGTCCCGCTCTACGCCGTGGAGACGGTGCGGATGCTCCTCGATCGGGGGCTTCTGGTCCAGGAAGGGAACGAGTATCGGCCCACCGGGCCCATCGAAGCCCTCGAGGTCCCCGAGACCCTGCACGCCCTCATCGCGGCGAGGCTCGATGGGCTTGGGACCGGGGAACGCAGGCTGCTCCAGGACGCTGCGGTGCTCGGAAAGACGTTCACGAAGGCGGCGCTGGGCGCCATCACGCCGCAATCAGAAGACGCGCTCGAGCCGCTTCTCTCGTCGCTCGTCCACAAGGAAGTCCTCGGCATCCAGGCTGACCCTCGATCTCCCGAGCGTGGCCAGTACGGGTTCCTCCAGGACCTGGTCAGGCGGGTCGCCTACGAGACCCTATCGAAGAGGGAGCGCAAGGCGAAGCACCTCGCCGTCGCCGCGTTCCTCGAGGAGACGTGGGCCCAGGAGGAGGAGGACGTCGTCGAGGTCCTCGCGTCCCACTACCTCGACGCCTACCACGCCGCCCCCGACGCCCCCGACGCCTCCGAGATCAAGGCGCGGGCCCGCGACAGGCTGACCAGGGCCGGCGAGCGGGCGGCGTCCCTCGCCGCGAACCAGCAGGCCCAGCACTACTTCGAGCAAGCCATCGAGCTGACCGACGATCCCCTCACCCGGGCCGAACTGCACGAGCGAGCCGGGAGGATGGCGTGGACAGGCGGGACGACCGCCGAAGCACGCTCCCACCACGAGGCCGCCATCACCACCTTCGAGTCGATCGGCCTCACCCATCCCGCGGCCAGGGTCTCGGCGGCCCTGGCTGAGGTCACGTGGCAGGAGGGGCACATCGAGGAAGCCGTGCAACGGATGGAGGAGGCCTTCGAGGTCCTGTCCGGCGAGGAACAGGATGCCGACCTGGCGGCCCTGGCCGCGCAACTCGGAAGGCTCCTGTACTTCAGCGGCAGGACCGACGAGGCTTTGGTGCGAATCGAGCTCGCACTCGAGATCGGCGAGGCCCTTCGTCTTCAGGAGGTCATGTCGCAGGCCTTGAACACGAAGGGCTTGATCCTCGGGACGCGCGGCCGCTTCGAGGAAGGCACCATCCTGGTGCGGCACTCGCTCCAGCTTGCCCTGGACAACGACCTGTCGGCCGCCGCGCTTCGGGCATTCGGGAACCTGGGCGCCCTGGCGAGCTGGCAGGACCGCCTCGAGGAGGTCATGGAGTGGGTGCAGCGAGGCCTCGAACATGCCCGCAAGGTCGGTGACCGCCTCTACGAACTCTCCGCATTGCTGGGCCCCATTCCCGACCTCGCCTACCTGGGAAGGTGGGACGAGGCCGTCGCCCTCGCAGAGGAGTTCGGAGCCAACGAAGACCTGCCGGAAGGCATCCTCACGGGGATCCTCATGCTTGCCCACGTGTACGTCCACCGGGGCCAGCTCGACGCCGCCCGGGACGTGCTGGCTCTGATCCCCGAAGGTGAGTCGGCACGCGACGTGCAGACCCGTGCCGTGTACCAGGTGGCCCGGGCACCGCTCCTGCGGGCGGAGGGCAGGCTCGTCGAAGCGCTCGCCGCCGGACAGGACGCGTACCGAACGCGGCACGAGATGGGCCTCCAGCACCAGGCCGTGAAGGAGGGACTCGCGGAAGCACTCGAGGCCGCGTTTGCCCTGGGCGACCTCGAAAGGGCCGAGGATCTCCTCGGGGAGATCGAGGCGATGCGCCCCGGTGAACTCACGCCGTATCTGCAGGCCCAGGGCGCCCGGTTCGGCGCCCGCCTGAGCGCTGCCCGTTCGGACATCGAGCGTGTCGAGCCGGGCTTCGCGGCGGCCGCCGAGCGGTTCCGCGAGCTGTCCATGCCTTTTCTCCGGGCGGTCACGCTGCTGGAGCACGGAGAGTGGCTGGCCGTCCAGGACCGTTACGCGGAGGCCGTGCCCCTGCTCGACGACGCGAGAGAGATCTTCGAGCGCCTGAGGGCCCGTCCCTGGCTCGAGCGGCTGGAGCGCACCCACGCAGCCCTCGGGGTGAGCCCATGAACTGTCCGAACTGCGGGTTCGAGAACGAGGCCGGACGCAAGTTCTGCGGCGAATGCGGATCGGCGCTGGCCAGGTTGTGTCCGTCCTGCGGTGCCCCCAACGCGCCCTCGATGAAATTCTGCGGGCAGTGCGGGTCGGCCCTCGGCGCCGGAGCCCCGGCCGCTCCCGAATCCCCCGCCTCAGAGCGCCGCCTGGTGTCCGTGCTGTTCGCGGACCTGGTCGGGTTCACCTCGCTCTCGGAGAGCCGCGACGCCGAGGAGGTCCGGGAGCTGCTGACCCGCTACTTCGACACCTCCCGGA
>JALYLZ010000020.1 GCA_030774015.1 Actinomycetota bacterium
GGGCAGAGGGGCGACCGTCGCGGCCCGGGGCCTCGCCCCCGGCACGGTCTTGCCGCCGGACGCCCGGAGCCGGGGGACGGCCTCCTCGGGAACGGCCGACGAGGCCGTGCGGCCACCCAAGCCCATCTCCTCCAGGGCCGCCAGGATGTCCTTGCTCGGCACGCCGAGCTCTTTGGCCAGCTCGTGAACTCTCAAGTCTTCAGATCTCCCTCAGGGTCTCAGTAAGGTTACCGGCTTCCTCGGGCGACAGGCGGGTCCGAAGCGCGTAGGCGAGCGCGCCCCGGCGAAGCGCGAGGCGAATGCATTCCGGGTCCCGGTGGACGTAGGCGCCCCGCCCGGGCGCCTTGCCGCCCGGATCGACCCGGACGCCCTCGTCGCCCGTGACCAGCCGGACCAGGTCCCGCTTCGGCGCCTTCACCCGGCAGCCCACGCACGTTCGCTCGGGCTCGCGTCTGGGCCTCGCCACCGTGTCCACCTTCGCCTTGCCTGCCGGGTCGCGGCCCCCTAGCGTACGCCCGAGCCTGACGGAGAGGACCACGTGGCCACGCGAGACAAGCGGCAGGGGTACCGGATGATGGGGACGGTCCTGCTCTTCACGGGAGCCGCCCTGTTCGCCGCGGCCGTCGCCCTCGCGGTGGCGGCCGTCGACGAGCACGGCCACGCCCGATCGCTCCTGTTCCTGGTCGCCGGGGCATTCGGGTTCTTCGGGATCGGCGACCTGGCCATGTCGGCGTGGGCCAGGCGCCGCGCCTCCCTCTGAGGACCGCTCCGCTCAGGCCGGGGTCGACGCCTCGGACTCCGGCTCGGACTCCGCTGCCGACTCGGACTCTGACTCGGCTTCCGGCTGCGCCTCCGCGGCGTCCGCGGCTTCCACGTACTCGTCGGCGTTCGGCGGCAGCTCCGGCTCGGCCTCCGCTGCGGCCTCGGCAGCCTCGCCCACGGGCTCGCCGGCCTCCTCGCCAAGGGGCGCGGGCTGCGGCTCCTCGGTGGGCCCGCCGGCTTCCGCGGCCATCTCGGGAGCGGCCTCCGGCGTGGCCGGCTCGGTCGCGGTCGGCGTGACCGGCGTGGAGGCCGGGGCCGGACGGCGGGACTCCTCGGCGAACTGCGACTCGCTCTTGATGTCGATGCGCCAGCCGGTCAGCCGAGCCGCGAGGCGGGCGTTCTGGCCCTCCTTGCCGATGGCCAGCGACAGCTGGTAGTCGGGGACGATGACCATGGCCGTCTGGGTCTCGGGGTCGATGCGGACCTCCTTGACCTTGGCCGGCTGGAGCGCGTTCGCGACGAACTGCGCGGGGTCGGGGCTCCACGGCACCACGTCGATCTTCTCGCCGCGGAGCTCGTTCACGACCATCCGTACTCGCGAACCCTTGGCGCCGACGCAGGCACCGACCGGGTCCACGCCGGGCTCGTTCGAGGACACGGCGAGCTTGGAGCGGTGCCCGGGCTCCCGGGCCACGTTCTTGATCTCGACGATGCCCTCCTCGATCTCCGGCACCTCCAGCTCGAACAGCTTGCGCAGCAGGCCGGGATGGGTCCGGCTGACCACGATCTGGGGGCCCTTGGTGCCCCGGCGGACCTCCGTGATGTAGGCCTTCAGGCGCTCGCCGTGGCGGTAGGGCTCCGAGGGAACCTGCTCCGCCTGGGGCAGCAGCGCCTCGACCTTCCCCAGGTCGAGCAGCGTGTACCGGTGGGAGTCCTGCTGGATGATCCCGGTGACGATGTCTCCCTCGCGGCCGGCGAACTCCTCGTAGGTCATCTCGCGCTCGGCATCGCGGAGCTTCTGGTAGATCACCTGCTTGGCGGTCTGGGCGCCGATGCGGCCCTTGAACTCGTCGGTGACCTCGACTTCCTTCTCCTGGAGGAGGTTGCCCTCCTCGTCGAACTGCTGCTCCCACATGCGCAGCTCGCCGGACTCGGGGTCCAGCTGGCAGCGCGCGCCGAACAGCTCCTCGTCGAGCTCGGGGTCGTGCTGGCGTCTCCACGACTTGTACGCGGACGCCAACGCCTCCTCCAGCCCCGCGAGGATCGTCTCGAACGGGATGCCCTTCTCGCGGGCCAGCTCCCGCAGCGCCGTCACCAGCTCCTGATTCACTTCTTCCTCTCACCCTTCCGGGGGGCAGGCCCTGCCGGCGTGCCCCATTCGAACACCGTCCGCGCCGAGGCGACCTCGGCCAGCGGGATGCGGTGCGCGCCAACCTCGGTTGCCACCGTGATGGCCTCGCCGTCCGCCGCGACCAGGGCGCCCGTGTGCGACCGCGCCCCCTCGACCAGCGTCGACGTGCGGACCCGGACCTTCTCGCCCACGTGGCGCTCGAAGTCGCGGGCGCTCCGGAGCGGCCGCTCGACGCCCGGCGAGCTGACCTCCAGCGTGTAGTGCGCCGGCCCGAAGTCCTCCAGGTCCAGGCGCCGCGAGATGCGCTCGGAGGCCTCCGAGATGGTCTCGAGGTCGAGGCCGCCCTCGCGGTCCACGGTCACCCGCAGGACGCGACTGCGGCCCTCCCGGCGAAAGGAGGCCTCGACCAGCTCCAGCCCGGACGCCTCGACCACCGGCCGGACCAGCGCCTCCACGTCCATCTCCTACCTCGTCAACAGGCCCTTCGAAAAAGAAAGTGGGCCCGAGCCCACTCCCAAGACAAAACCTCTGGCAGGACCAAGTATAGCGGCTGCCGTCCGGCTCGCCCGGCTCGGACCCGGCTCAGGTGGTGAGCGTGGCCGCGTGATCGGGAACGTAGGTGTAGATCTCGCGGGGCGGACGGACGTACCCCTCGTCCTGCTGGCGCTTGGGCAGCTTCACGACGGGGAGCTCCTTCGGCGTGTACGGGACCCGGCCCAGCAGGTGCGCGATGCAGTTGATCCGGGCCCGCCGCTTGTCGTCTGCCTCAACCACGAACCAGGGTGCCTCCGGGATGTCCGTGTGCACGAACATCTCGTCCTTGGCCCGGGAGTAGTCGATCCACCGGGTCCGCGAGGACAGATCCGTCGAGGAGAGCTTCCACCGGCGCATGGGATCGGTGATCCGCGCCTCGAAGCGCCGGGCCTGCTCCTCGTCGCTGACCGAGAACCAGTACTTCGTCAACAGGATGCCGTCGTCCACCAGCAGCCGTTCGAAGATGGGGCACTGCCGGAGGAACCGCCGGTGCTCGGCCGGCGCGCAGAAGCCCAGCACCTTCTCGATACCCGCGCGGTTGTACCAGCTCCGGTCGAACAGGACCATCTCGCCCGCCGCCGGCAGCTCGGCGACGTAGCGCTGGAAGTACCACTGGGTCCGCTCGCGCTCGGTGGGGATGGGCAGCGCCACGATCCTCGCGATCCGCGGATTGAGGAACTCGGCGATCCGCTTGATGGCGCCGCCCTTCCCGGCCGCGTCGCGCCCCTCGAAGATGACGATGACCCGGGCCCCCGTGTCGCGGATCCACTCGGCCATCTTCACGAGCTCCTCCTGGAGCCGAAGGAGCTCGCGCTCGTAGGGCTTCCTGGGGAGCTTCTGCGCCACAGCCAACGCGTCACCCCCTTTCCGGCGGCCCGATCAGTGCGCGAAACGATAGCACCGCGGCATAAGCCGCCCGCCTCAGGTCACTCGGATGTGGAAGTCGAACGAGGACTCTCCCTGGGGCCACGTCCCGAACACGTCGAGGACGTAGTCGCCGAGAGGGACGGCGATGCGGTCCCGCCCCGAGGAGAGGTCGAGCTGCTGGACCACACGGAACCTGTCCCCCTCGAGACGTCCGATGCCGGCCTGCACCCTGGTCGCATCGCCGGACAGCCGCAGGGTCGTCCCGGAGGCGACCTCGATCGGCCGCGTCGGAGTGCCGATCCCAGCGACGTCCACGCACGTCCCGACGGAGCCCTGGGTCCAGCAGGAGCTTCCCTGCACGGGCTCCTGGCTGGTCGGGCCGAAGAGCAGCAAGGCCGATGGCTTTCGGGCGCCGGCGTGGAGCTCCAACCTGAGCTCGTGGTGGAGACCCGACGGCGATGGCGGCATTGGAGCCTCTCGCGTGCAGCCTGCGGTGAAGAGGACGAGGAGCACCGAGCCGAACGCGCGGATCATGGCCGGCCTACAGGGCGCGGCGCTGGCCGCCGGGCTCGTTCCAGTGGTCCCGGCGGTTCATCCGCTTGGCGATGGACTCGTCGTCCCACCCGTCGTGGACGGTCACCCCGAGCTGCTCCGCGACCTCCTGGCATTGCTCCTTGGTGAGGTACACGGCGCGGGTCCAGTTCCCCTCGCCGTCGATCAGCAGGAGGTCCCAGGTGCCCCGGCCGATGCGCTGGATCACCGCGTCGATCCCCTCGTGCTCGGCGGCGAACCGCCGGAGGTCGGCCGGAACCTTCGCGCTCGTGGTCATGGCGCGAGCGTACCCGCCGGCGCGCCGGGTCTCACGTGGCCCCAGTCGGCACGGCCACCGGAAGTTCCACGGTCGTGGGGTCGGGCTCGAACGAGGCCGGGTCGTTCAGGTACGCCTTGAACGGCCGGATCAGGTTGCTGATGTGCCAGCCGTCGGCGTAGCGGTGGTCGATGGTCGCCGTCAGCGGCAGGACCGGCCGGACCTCCACCCGTCCGTCGATGGCCACGGGCTTGTCGTGGATCTCCCCCACCAGCACCAGCAGCGGCATCTTGTAGAACCGCGCCAGCGGCGCGAACCCCTGCGGGATCCCGAACATCCCGATGCTGGTGATCATGGCGCTGCCGAACGGGCTGGCCTTCACCCCGAGCGCCTTGATGCTGCGGTTGCGGTCTCCCGCAACCCACGCCGAGAACCGCATGGACGGCCGGAGCAGCCGCCGGGGCATCGCCGCGATCGACTTCTTGGTCTTGGCGAACTCCTGGTCGTCGCCCGCCTTCATGCGCGCGGCGCGGTCCCGGAGCTCGTGGGCCACCTCGAACACCGACTTCTCGTCGGCCCGGTCCACCCGGACCCCGGACAGCTCACGGCCGCCCTCGACGGCGGCGATGAAGAACACGTCCACCGTGTCGCGCGGGATGACCTTGCTGCCGCGAATCCGGACGTTGAAGTCGGGGACCTCGTGCAGCGCGTGGGCGGTGGCCTTCCCGACCAGGTGCGTTGCCGTCACCGGATGCCCGGCCGCTCGGGCCTTGCCCATCAGCTCGAGCAGCGGCGTCGCGTCGAACTCGAGCATGCCGTACATCTGCGGGTCGTCCGGCGGGCTCCACATGGCCCCCGCGATCTTGCGCCACCCCTGGATCTTCACCCCTGCCACCCCCTCGTTCCGATTCCCAAGAGTGGCAGCAGAGGGCGTCGGTTCGCAAGGCGGATAGCCCTCCGTTCGCTTCCAGTGGGAATCCTGCTCATCACGTCCCCTTCGGTAGCCTGCACCGTCGCGGAAGGAGAGCTGCTCCTCCTCACGTTCGACGACACAGCCTGATCCCCAGTGCCAGACCCGGCCGCTCGAAGAGGCGCTGCTAGCGTTCCGCTCGAAAACAATCGCTTACCTCTGCTGGACTAGAGGCGGTGCCTTCCAGCCAGCGACATCGGCTCAGGTGTAACCCAAGGTAAGGGGTACGAGGATTCCAGAAGGGGCCGGTAATCGGGAGCGGAGGATTGACCTTGCCAAAGGGCAGGAAGCAACCACCCACTCCATGGTCGATCTTCTATTTCAAACGACACCACGAGGACGATCCTCGTCGACCAGCTCCTGGTCGGGACTACGTCGAAGCGTGTCCCACTGGAGTCAAGGCCGACATCTTCGCGACGCTCAAGGCGGTTGCCGAGGCTCCTCCGCCCCAGTTCAGCGGCGGGGGAAGATGGATCGCGATGCACGGCTCGATGAAGGGCTATTACGAGGTTCGGATCATGGGTCCCGGCAGGTCGCTCTACCGCGTCTTCTGCCTGCTTGAGCGAGACACCCAGGAGTTGGGCTTTGGCAACAACGGCGTCGTTGTCATTCAGGGGATGACGAAGGCGCACGGGACAGCGTTCACGGCGACGGAGTACGCGTCAGTGCGGGAACTCGGCGATGAGTATCGTGCGCGGAAGCCTCGCAGCGTGATCTAGGCCGCGCGTTGGCTCCTTCGGCGACGTCCTGTTGGCCCGCCCTGGTCAGCTGGGACCACTTTCACTCTCAGACCCAGGGCATCGGCGGCGGCAACGACCGTCTTCATCGTGGGATTCGGTCGTTCGGCAGAAAAGAGCCGACGGATCGCCTCCGCCTGGACGCCCATCCGCCGAGCAAGCTCAGCCTTCGGGATAGCCTGCGCAGCTCGCGCGGCATCGAGAGCTCGAACCACCTCATCGATGGCGTCAATCCGCGCACGTGTGCGCTCGTATGCGATCCGGAACTCCGGATCTTGCATATTCCTCTCGAAATCAAGATCGAATGCTGTCTTGCGCTGGCTCATCAGACCTCCTTCGGCCCTGGCACCGTAACACAGGAGTTACGCCTCGTCCACATCCAGTTCGGAGCGCTGGCAAAGAGGTCTTGAGACAGTTGAGAATTGGCATAGCAAGGCCCAATCGGAGGAAACAGTATTTCTGCAGCTCAGAAGGGATGCTTGACACCGGGAGTAGGCTCGCGGCCGGATCGCAAGCAGGTCAAGGAACCGCCCCGAGCCTACTCCCGGTCACCGAATCCATTTCCTTCACCAAACCATCAAGGCGCTCTTGCCAAGGCTTCCAGGGCCCCGTCGGCGGCGGTGTCGAGCGGCACCTTGGACCGTTCGCCGGAGGCCCTGACCTTCAGGTCGATCTGTCCGGACTCGATGCCTCGCTTGCCGATCACCACCTGAACCGGGAACCCGATGAGGTCCGCGTCCGCGAACTTCACGCCGGCCGTCACCTCCCGGTCGTCCAGGACGACCTCGACGCCCCGATCGGTGAGCTGGCCGTAGATCCGCTTCGCGGCCTCCACCACCGCGGGCTGGTCCATGTTTGTGGGCACCACCACGACCTGGAACGGCGCCATCGCCTTCGGCAGGGTCAGGCCGGCGTCGTCATGGAACTGCTCCGCGGCGCCCGCCGCGATCCGGGTGAGGCCGATGCCGTAGCAGCCCATCTCGTAGGGCCGCTCCGTACCGTCCTCGTCCACGAACGTGGCCCCCAGCGGCTTCGAGTAGCGGGTTCCCAGCGAGTAGGTGTGGCCAACCACGATCCCCCGGTCGCGAAGGAGCCTGCCCCCGTCGACGGGGCACGGGTCCCCCGGCCGGACCTGGGTCACGTCCTCCCACCGGTCCACCCGGAAGTCGCGGTCCGGGTTGGCCCCGGTCACGTGGAAGTCGGCACGGTTCGCGCCGGTGATCCAGTTCGCCCCGGCGCGCATGGAGAGGTCCGCGACGATGGTCACGTCCGGACCCATCGCCTGCGGACCCACGTAGCCCTTGATGAACCCGCGCTTGGCGAAGTCGTCGTCGTCGAGCGGTCGCACCGGGGCCGGCCACATGACCCGGCCGACCTTCTCCTCGTTCACCTCGCGGTCGCCCGGGACCAGCACGGCCACCGTGCGACCGCCAGCGTCGTACAGCATGCACTTGAGCATCTCTGAGGGCGGCCGCCCAAGGAACTCCGACACGGCCTGGATGGACGAGCGTCCCGGCGTCGCGACCTCGGTGAGCGGCTCCAGCGGCCCCTGATCGCGAGGCTCCGGTGCTCGGGCCACGGCAGCTTCGACATCGGCGGTGTAGTCGCCGTTCTCGCAGTGGACGAACTCGTCCTCGCCGACCTCGGCGATGGCGATGAACTCGTGGTTGACGTCGCCGCCGATCTGGCCGGGGTCGGCCTCCACCACCGCGTACCGGAGGCCGCACCGGTCGAAGATGCGCCGGTACGCCTCCATCATCACGTCGTACGACGCCTGGAGACCCTCCTCGTTCCGGTCGAACGAGTAGGCGTCCTTCATCAGGAACTCGCGCCCCCGCAGCAGCCCGAACCGGGGCCGGAACTCGTCGCGGTACTTCCACTCGATCTGGTAGAGGTTCACCGGCAGGTCGCGGTAGGAGGTGAACTCGCTCGCCACCAGGGGCGTCACGACCTCCTCCTGGGTGGGCCCGAGGCCGAGCTCGCGTCCGTGGCGGTCCTTCACCTTGAACATGAGGTCGCCGTAGGTCTGCCACCGCCCGGTGACCTTCCACGGCTCCGAGGGCAGGATGATCGGCATTCGGATCTCCTGGGCCCCGGAGGCGTCCATCTCCTCGCGGATGATGGCCTCGATCTTGCGGAGCATCCGCCAACCGAGCGGCAGCATGGTGTAGATGCCGGCCATGACCTTGCGGATGTAGGCGGCGCGCAGCATGAGCTGGTGGGAGGCCACGTCGGCCTCGGCCGGGGCATCCTTCAGGGTGCGCGCGAACAGCTTCGACATCCGCATGGAAGGCAAGGATACGGAAGCTACGGGCGCGCCGACTCCAGCTCGCGCAGGCGCGCCCCCAGCGGACCCTTCTCCAGGCCGAACGTCCGGACGATCTCGCCGGGGCGCTCGAGTTCTCCGGCCTCGAGGCGGCACCGGGCCTCCTCGTACGGCAGCTCCAGGGACCCGTACAGCTCGGCCGCCCGGGCGAACGACGCCGGATCGCGCTTCAGCCACCCGTCCGCCTCGGCCACCACGGCCTCCCATGAAGGGTCACGCAGATGCGGGCGAACCCGATCGAGGAGAGCCGTCGCGCGGTCCTCCGGCAGCAGGCGAGAAGCGAGGGGGAGGAGATCGACCAGGTGGGAGAGCGCCGGAACCGACGTGACCAGCCCCGCTGCCTCCTCGGCCGCCTGGCTCGCGGAGGCCATGTTGCCGCGTGCGAGCTCGAGCTCCGCCTCTCGATCGAGCATCAGCGCGAGGAACTCCGCGCCTCCCAATCCCCGCGCGGCCGGCAGGATCTCGTCCAGGAGGGTCCGCGCCTCGTCGAGCCTTCCCTTCCGCAGGGTCACCTGGATCAGGGTCGATCCGGCGTTCACCAGGCCGGGGGCCGCGTTCATGGTCCGCTGCGTCGAGAGGGCATCCCTGGCCAGGACCTCGGCGTCCTCGTATCTCCCCAGCATGGCCAGGGACGCCGCCTCGTTCGCGGCGATGAACGCCTCGAAGTTCGGAGCCCCCACGCCCCGCATGACCTCGCGGCCCCGTTCGCAGAGCTCGACCGCTTCGCGATGCCGCTGGAAGATAGCGAGGCAGGACGGCAGGTTCGTGTAGATCCGGCCGATCGCTTCCGCCTCCCCGGAGAGCTCCGCCAGCTCATGCGCCTCGCGGAGTCGCGGGATGCTCTCCGGGTCCCCCACGAAGCTCAGGCAGACCCCGATGTTGTTGAGGAACTGCGAGCGGTCTCCATCCAGCCCCAGGCCCTCCGCGATCTCGAGACCCCGAGTGGCGGCGGCCATGCTGGCGTCGCTCTCGCCCAGCAGCATGTCCGTGGTCGACGACCACAGGAAAGCCTTCACGAGCTCCGGGGAGGGGCCGAGCGGCTCGAGCAGCTCGATGGCCCGAGCCAGCGTCTCCGTGGCTCGCGTCCCATCGCCGCCGATCCAGTACACCCGACCCAGCGTGGCCAGGGCCCGGCCGGCCTGGCGATCGTCGCCGCGGGAGCGCCATCCCGCTTCCGCCTCGACGAGCGCGGTACGGGCTCCCCCGATGTCCCCGCCCATCAGCCGGCTCCATCCGAGCTTGTGGAGCAGGCCGAGGCGCCCCTCCTCGTCCCCCTCTCCCCACAGCCGGAGCGCGGTCTCGAAGCGGTCCTTCGCCTCCACGAAGCCCATGCGCTCGCTGGCCAGGTCGCCCGCCTTCACCGCGTAGGCACGAGCCTTCTCCGGTACCTCGGCCCGGCCGTAGTGCTCGGCCAGGGACTCCAGGAAGGCCGGATCGTCGCCGGCGCTCGCCTCCAGGGCCTCGGCCACCCTGCGATGCAGATCGCGTCGCTGGCGGAGCAGGAGCGTCTCGTACACGACCTCCTGGATCAGGGCGTGCTTGAAGGCCCACTGGTCAGGGCCCTGGGACACCAGCAGCTGCGATCGCGCCAGCTCCTCCAGCGTGAGTCCGAGGTCGCCCTCGCCGACGACCGCTTCGATCATGTCCGTGGTGAACGAGCGCCCGATCACGGCGGCCTGGTGCAGCACGTCGCGTTCCCTGGCTCCCAGGCGATCGACGCGGGCCAGGATGGTTCCCTGGACCGTCTCCGGGATCTCGACGTCCACCCGAGCCAGCACCGCGGTGCCATCCACGACGGCCAGCGACCCCAGCTCCAAGAGCACCTGGAGCAGCTCCTCGATGAAGAACGGGTTCCCCTCCGCCCGGCTCGCCACCAGGCGCTCCAGGTCCGGCGGAAGCTCGTGGACACCGAGGAACCCCCGGGCCAGGGCCACGCTCTCCTCCGCCGAGAGCAGCTCCAGGCGGATCCCGGTGTGGCTGGCCCGCAGCGCGGTCCGCTCCACCTGCTCGAACCCCTGTACGCGAGCAGGAGCATGAGCGGGGCTCCGCCCAGGCGCTCCAGCAGGAACCCCAGGAGGTCGAGCGAGGAGCGGTCCGCCCAGTGCACGTCGTCCAGGACGATGAAGGTCGGACGGCCGGCCGCCGCGCCCAGCAGGAGCTGCCACACGCCAGCGAACACCTGCCGCTTCTTCTGCTCGTCGGCCATCCGGACGGCCGGCGGGGCGCCGCCCAGGCCGAGCAGCGTGGACACCAGGATGGCCGTCTCATCGTCAACGCCAAGGTCCGCGGCCCGGTGCTTCAGGTCCTCGACGTCGTTCGGGATCCCTCCCAGGATCCGTTCCAAGAGGTCCAGGAACGGGCCGAACGCCCGTTCCCCGCCGCAGGCGATCCGGACGTCCAGGCCGCCTTCCCGGGCCGGGAACTCTGACAACAGCCGGGACTTCCCCACGCCCGGGTCCCCGATCAGCGAGATCACGTGGGTGTTTCCCTTCAGGACCGACGACCACAGAAGGTCGAGCAGCGACAGCTCGTCCCGTCTGCCCACGAAGGGGGCCTGCCGCCGGGCCGACCGGCCTCGTGGCCCGATGACCCGGTACGCCTCCACAGGCTGCTCGCGGCCCTTCACCTCGAGCGCGCCGATCCGCTGGCTGTCGTAGCCGTCCCGCACCCGCCGCCAAACCGACTCGGACACGGTGATCTCGCCCGGGTCGGCCACCTGCTGGAGGCGCGCCGCCACGTTCACGGCGTCGCCCATCACGCCGGTCTGCGTCCCGTCCCCCACCTGGCCCGACACCACCAGCCCGCTGTTGATCCCGATGCGCAGGCGCAGCGGCGTCGGAGTGTGCTCCGAACGGCGGCGGACCGCTTCCAGCATCTCCACGGCCGCCTCCACGGCCCGGTCCGGGTCGTCCTCGTGGGCGGTGGGGGCGCCGAACACCGCCATCACGGCGTCGCCGATGAACTTCTCCACCACGCCACCGCGCTGCTCGACCTCCCGGGTGAGGTCGGAGAACGTCTCCGTCATGAGCGTCCGGAGTTCCTCCGGGTCCAGGTGCTCGGCCAGCGTGGAGAACCCCACCAGGTCGGCGAACAGGATGGTCACCGGGCGACGTTCGCTGGGC
>JALYLZ010000021.1 GCA_030774015.1 Actinomycetota bacterium
GGCCCGGGCCCGGGCCGGGCTCGGGCTTCCCCTCGGACCGCTGGTGGTCTGCGTGGGGAGGCTGTCCCGGCAGAAGGCGCAGGACGTGCTCCTGGACGCCTGGCCGAGCGTGCGGTCTGCCGTCCCCGGCGCCACCGTGGCGCTGGTGGGCGACGGCCCGGAGGAGCCGGCCCTGCGGGCCCGGGGCCTGCCCGGGGTCCTGTTCGCGGGGTGGCGGGACGATGTGGCGGAGTGGCTGGCGGCCGCGGACGTGGTGGCCATCCCCTCGCGTTGGGAGGGCCTCCCCCTGGTGGTCCTGGAGGCCATGGCCCGGGGCCGCAGCGTGGTGTCCGCGGACGCCGACGGCATGGCCGAGAGCCTGGGCGCGGACGCCGGGGCCATCGTCCCCCGGGAGGATCCGCCCGCCCTGGCCGCGGCCCTGGTGGAGCGGCTCCTCGACCCGGCGAGGGCGAGCGAGGAGGCCCGGTCCGGACGGCGGCGGGTGGAGCGGGAATTCGACCTGGCCACGGCCGGTCAGGCCATGGCCGAGGTCTACGCCGAGGTGCTCCAGGCAGCCGGTCGAGGCAGGGGCCGGCTTCAGCCCGAGCCGGCCGGCGAGTAGCTCACCGATCCGCCGGAGTCGCGGACGCGGTTCGCCACGGCGCCCAGCACGCTCACCCGCAGGGCGTGCAGCGACAGCACCGCTTCGCTCACCGGGCCGGCCATGGTCCCGTCCGACACCACCAGCAGCACGCCGTCGGCGTGGGTCGCCACGGTGGCGGCGTCGTCGGTGCCGACCAGGCTCGGGACGTCCACGATGACCACGTCGTAGGCCTCCCGGGCCTTCCGGGCGACGTCGCCGAAACGGCGAGCCAGCAGGTCGCCGCCCTCCGGGTCCGGCGCCGTCAGCAGCACCGACAGCCCCTCGGTCCATCCCTTGTGGGACCGTTCCTCGAGGTCCGCGGTCCCGCGGAGCACGGCGGACAGGCCACCTTCGGACTTGGCTCGCAGGGCCCGGGACAGGCCGGCCCGGTGCAGGTCCGCGTCGATGAGCAGCACCCGAAGCTCCAGGCGGGCCAGCGCGGTGGCCAGCACCATGGCCACAGTGGTCTTCCCCTCGGCCGCGGTCGGGGACGTCACCACCAGCACCCCGCGAGGCGGGCCGCCGGC
The DNA here is from genome assembly GCA_030774015.1 of Actinomycetota bacterium. Lineage (NCBI taxonomy): Bacteria > Bacillati > Actinomycetota > Actinomycetota bacterium. The sequence goes on from JALYLZ010000021.1 coordinate 1,150, forward strand.
CTCGCGCTCCAGGCTGGTGCGGAGCGAGCGAACCGCAGCCCCCACCGCAGCGTCGGACAGGGCCCGGTTCGGCGAGGGTCGCTTCAGCACTCGGGACTTCGGGAGGCGGCCGACCACCGGATACCCGGTGAGCACGGCCACGTCCCGCCAGGACCGGACCCGCGGCCTGCTCCGCTCGACCGCCACGGTCAGGGCCACGCCGAGCAGCAGCGCCACCAGGAGGGCCGCTCCCTCCATGAGCCTGCGGGGCGGCCCGGAGGGTGAATCCGGGACCACGGGCGGGGCGATGAGCTGCACCGTCACCACCGGGTCCCGCCGCGAGAACGCCACCAGGTCTTGGGCGAACGCGACCGCGACCGCCGCGGCCTTCTGCGGGTCCTCCAGCGTGGCCGTGAGGGTGATGTTCCCGGTGGTAGCGGCGAGCTGGGCCGCCACCGCGCTCTCGAGGTCCGACACCGACTCGCCGAGCCGGGGGGCCAGGCGCCGGATGGTGGCCGGCGCGGTGATGTAGGCGACGTACTTCGGCCCGTCGATGGCCACGATGTCCGCCCCGACCGTGGGCAGGTTCGGCCGCGGCTCCACCGTGAGCACGCCCTGGGCCTCGTACTGGTTGGGGAGCCGTTCGGCGTAGAACGCCGCCCCCGCCACCAGCGGGATCACCACCAGCAGCAGGAGCTTCCACCGCCACCGCAGCGCGTCGACGAGCTCGGGGAGCCCTCCGCCGTCCTGTGCCACTTCGTCACCCCTCGATCGAGTTTGGGGAGGAACCTCCCTACCCGCACCATTCGCCGAAAGACTATGCTCTGCACTCTCATCGTCGCGTTTCCCGGGGGGGTTTACGTTACGGGACAGCAATCGCCCACGGCGGGTCACCCATACGTCCGGTCGCCGGGGAGGCGCGGCCGATCCGCGACACGGCCATCGGCACTACGTCCTTCTGCCTACCGTCCACCCGATCCGAAAGGCGGGCCAGGTCGACCCCTTCGCCTGATGTGGGCCGGTGCCGCCCTGACCGACAATGCCGCTGTGTCGCTCGACGGATCCTCGACCTGAGAACCGCAGAAGCTGACATGGCCCGCCCGCCCCTTCACCCCACCCGCAAGGAGCTCCACCGTGGATAGCGCGATCCCATCTCGGTCCGCCCTCAGCCGGGCGACCGCCGTGCTGTCCCGGGCCCAGGCCATCCACGAGGACCGGACCCGGTCCCGGGTGCTCCTGGCCTACCGGAGGGTGGGCCGGCTCATGGCCGCGACCGACGGGCTGGCCATCTGCGCGGCGTTCCTGTTCGCCTACCAGATCCGCTTCGGGTTCGAACCGCCGGACCTGCCCTTCCTGCTGACCATGGCGGCGGCCCTCCCGGTGTGGGTCGCCCTGTTCGCCGGGTACCACCTGTACGCCGTCCAGCACCTGTCCACCAGCGAGGAGTTCAAGCGCATCCTTTCCGCCGTCAGCGTGGGGACCATGCTGGTGGTGGCGGTGTCCTTCTGGACCAAGGCGTCGTTCAGCCGGGAGTGGATGGCCCTGGTGTGGGGGATGTCCCTGGTCTTCCTGCTGGTGACCCGCACCGCGTGGCACCGGCGGATCCGCCAGGCCCGCCGCGACGGCGAGCTGACCCGCCGGACCCTCATCGTCGGCACGAACTCCGAGGCCGAGGCCCTGGCCGAGGCCATGGAGGTCGAGGCCAGCGGGTTCGAGCTGGTGGGGCACCTCGAGACCGCCGCCAGCACCCCGGGCATGGACTCCGTGCCCACCGTGGGCGAGCTGTCCGAGCTGGAGGACGTGGTCCGAGCCACCCGGTCCGACTGCCTGTTCGTGGCGTCCAGCGCCGTCCGGGTGGAGGACATGCGCCGTCTCGGCAAGCTGGCCCGGCAGACCGGCATCGACGTCCGGGTCTCGGCGAACCTCCCCGAGGTCATGGCGGGGCGGGTGGCCGTGCAGCCCTTCGGCGGGCTCACGGCCCTGTCCATCCGCCCGGTGGCCCTGTCCCGGCCCAAGGCCGCCGTGAAGCGGGCCTTCGACCTCGCCGTGTCGTCCCTGGCCGTGGCCCTGACCTCGCCCCTGCTGCTTGCGATCGCGGCCGCCGTGAAGCTCACCTCAAGGGGTCCGGTGCTGTACCGGCAGATCCGGGTGGGGCGCTACGGCAAGCCGTTCACCGTGTACAAGTTCCGGACCATGGTCAGCGGCGCCGAGGAGGCCCTGGACGAGCTCCGCGCGCTGAACGAGGCGACCGGCCCGCTGTTCAAGATCCGCCACGACCCCCGGGTGACCAGGGTGGGCGCGCTCCTTCGGAAGTGGAGCCTGGACGAGCTTCCCCAGCTCATCAACGTCGTCCGCGGCGAGATGAGCCTGGTCGGCCCCCGCCCGCCCCTGCCCGAGGAGGTCGAGGCCTACGACCAGGACTGGTTCTTCGACCGCCTGGAGGTCCTGCCCGGCATCACCGGCCTGTGGCAGGTCAGCGGCCGCTCCAACCTGTCGTTCGAGGACTACATCAAGCTGGACCTGAACTACGTGGAGAACTGGTCCCTCGCCTTCGACCTGTTCATCCTGCTGAAGACCGTCCCCGCCCTGCTGTCCCGCAGCGGCGCCTACTGAGCCTCTCCAAGCATTAGCTCGCTTCGCTCGCGAACTCGCTCCGGCTGCGCTCGGTCTCGCTCGCTAACGCTCGCTCGCCTCGACTC
>JALYLZ010000022.1 GCA_030774015.1 Actinomycetota bacterium
CAGCTATGTCTCGAACGTGCTCAGCAGGGGTGGCTGGGTCCGTTCGGCCCCGCGGGGAAGCAGGTGTCCTTACCCGGTCCCCCGAACAGCTTGTCCAGGCCCGGTCCCCCGTACAGGGTGTCGTTCCCCTTGCCACCGAAGACCTTGTCGTTGCCGGCCCCGGCGTGGATGACGTCGTTCCCCGCGAGACCGCAGATCACGTCGTGGTGCGCGGTCCCGAAGATGACGTTGGAGCCGGTGTTCCCGGTCATCGTGCAGTTGCCGGGGCCGGGCCCGCCACCGCCGCCACCGCCCCCACCGCCGCCACCGACGGTGATGACCACGGTGTCCACCGAGGCACAGTCGTTCGACGGGTCCGGGTCGGAGGCAGCGCCCGAGACACAGGCCTGGTTGGTGAGGACTCCGGCCGTGACGGCGAGCACGGCGACCTGGATGGTCGCGGTGTCCCCGTTGGCCATGGTCCCCAGGTCGCAAGTGACCGTCTCCCCCGTCTCGGTACAGGTTCCCTGGGAGGGTGTCGCCGACAGGAACGACACCCCGGCGGGCAGGGTATCGGTGACCACGACGTCGCCGTCGGTGTCCGGACCGTTGTTCGCCACGTTGATGTTGTAGATGATGGGGCTCCCCACGAACGCTCCCGGGAACCCGGTCTTCTCGATCGACTTGTCGGCGGACGCGAAGATCGCCGCGGTCACGTCCTCTTCCAGGCTGAAGTACCCGCTTCCACCCGTGGGAATGGGCGGGTTGAAGTTCACGTCGCCGCTGTCGAAGTTCGGCCCGATGTTGGTGAAGGTCACCCCGGGCCCCTCATAGCCGGTGGAGCCGAACGGGCAGCCGGCAGGATGGGGGGTAACGTCGCACAGGCCGTCTTCATCGAAGCCGAAGATGTCCACGCCGGGCGCGCTGAGGTGCAGGACCGACAGGGGAGTCGGCCCGTCGTTCTGGACCCCGATCAGCGAGTCCTCCGAATTCTCGTAAGCCGGCTGGGAGAGGTCCTCCAACGTGGTGAGACTCCCCGACGGATTGATGTAGAAGAGGATCCTGCAGCTCGTGTCCACCCCGACGGGCGGACACTGGTTGAACGGCGGCGTCGGTGTGGCCGCCGCGGCCGGTCCGGCCGTCGCGATCAGGAACGCCAGCACTGACAAGGCAGCGATCCCCGCTGCGGTCGCCCTCCGGCGAATGCTCCGCTGCAACATCCTTCCCCCTTTCGGCCCTCTGCACGAAGGCTCCGAAAGCCCCTCGATTCTCGCCCAAGAACGTCTGTGCGAGGGGCTCCCGTGATTGCCCAACCCTAATTGATCGGTTCGGGGCGGACAGTGACGTACGGGCGGCAGCGTGTCAAGCGCATCGAGCCCAGTTCACGTGCCGTTTACGTGCGGGGTGCCCTCCACCCTGCCCGCCCGAGGCGGGGCGTTCAGCCCTGCTCGCTCCCGGGGCAGCCGCACAGGCTGTGAGGCGAACGAGGAGGAGTTCGATGGCAACTCGCAGGGTCGACGACCGCAAGCACCTGGAACGGATCCTCGGAACCGTGGGTAACGCCATGACCGCCACCGTCGTGTACGTCACCCCCGACATGGAACTGGGAACCGCCGTCCGTCTCATGGAGAGCTCCGGCGTGAGCGGGGCCCCCGTGGTTGAGGACGGCCGGGTCCTGGGCGTCCTGACTGTCCAGGACGTCTTCAGCAGGCTCCCGCTCCCGGGCACCCACATCGAGACGTCGGGCCCTTTCCGCCGGTGGGAGCGAGCCCTGAACGAGCTGTCCCTTCGTACCGCCGTGCTGGTCCGCGACGTGTGCAGCTACCGCGCGCTCACCGTGGACCAGGAGGCGGCGCTCGCCGCCGCGGGCCTCCCTGATGTCCGCCGGGCGGGTCAACCGCCTGCCGGTGGTGGACGCGACAGGAGCCCTGTGCGGCATCGTGACCCGAAGCAACGTGGTGCGGGTGGTGGCGCAGGCGTACGACGGCGCCGCACGGCGCGACCAGAAACAGCTGGCCGGCGCGCTCTGATCGCGGTCCCGTGGCGGGACTGGCCGGCAGGAGGGCGGTTGGGTAGCGTTTCCGAGCATGGAGCGTGGGCACCCCCGGGACCGGCAGGCTGCCCTGCTCGAAGCGGGCCTGGCCCTGTCCTCCCAGGTCGAGCTCCCGGCGGTCCTCCAGCGGATCGTGGAGCTGGCCGTGGAGATCACCGGGGCACGCTACGGGGCACTCGGCGTCCTGGGCCCGGACGGGCGGATCCGGGAGTTTCTGACCGTCGGGGTGAGCGAGGGACAGCGGGCGGCCATCGGGCACCTCCCCGTGGGCCGGGGCATCCTCGGAGTCCTGATCGCCGACGCCAGGCCCCTTCGACTGGCCGACATCCACGACGACTCCCGATCGGTCGGGTTCCCGGCCAACCACCCCCCCATGAAGTCGTTCCTGGGCGCCCCGGTGAAGGCCAGGGGCCGCGTCTTCGGCAACATCTACCTCACCCAGAAGCAGGGGGCCGAGCAGTTCAGCGAGCAGGACCAGGAGGACGTCGTGGTCCTGGCGACCCAGGCCGGCGTGGCCATCGAGAACGCCCGGCTGTACGAGGAGGCCCGGCAGCGGGAACGGCGTCTGGAGGCCGTCCGGGAGGTGGCGACGGCGATCCTGGCCGGCACGGACCAGGAAGCGGTCCTCGAGCTGATCGCCCGCCGGGCCCGCGAGCTGGTCGGCGCGGCGCTTTCCACCATCGCCACGCCCGACGACGGCGACACGCTCGTGATCCACGTGGCCGACGGCGACGGCGCCGACGCCCTTCGGGGCATGAGCTTCCCCGTGGAGGCTTCGGTGTCCGGCGAGGTGATCCGATCCGGGGAGGCGGTCCTGCTGGAGGACGCCTCCGCCGACCCCAGGATCTTCCAGCCGGTCGTTCGGACCGGCCGGATCGGGCCGGCCATGTTCGTGCCCCTGTCCATCCGCGACCGCACGTTCGGCACGCTGCTCGTCGCGAACCACCCGAGCGGCCGGGTCTTCGACCAGGAGGACCTCGACGTAATCCGCACCTTCGGCGACCAGGCCGTGCTGGCCCTGGAGTACACGCGGGTCCAGCGGGAGCTACACCGCCTGGCCGTCCTGGAGGACCGGGAGCGGATCGCCAAGGAGCTGCACGACGGCGTCATCCAGGCGCTGTTCGCCGTGGGCATGGGCCTCCAGGGAACCGCCGGGCTGGTCCGCGACGCCGAGCTCGAGTCCCGCATCGAGGGCGCCGTCGCCGAGATCGACCGGGTCATCCGGGACCTCCGGAACTACATCTTCGGCCTCCGGCCGGGCATCCTGGCCGACCGCCAGCTCGACCAGGCCATCCGGCATCTGGCGGTGGAGTTCCAGGACCGGACCGGCGTGGTGACGGTGGTGGACATCGACCCCGAGGTCGCGTCGGAGATCACCGGCAAGGCCGGGGACGTCATCCAGCTGGTGCGGGAGGCCCTGTCCAACGTGGGCAAGCACGCCGAGGCCACCACGTGCCGGGTCAGCCTCCATCGGGGGGAGGGCGGCGCGGTCCTGGAGATCGACGACGACGGCCGGGGCTTCGATCCACGGGCAGCGGACGGCGCCGGCCTGGGCCAGGGGCTTCCCAACCTGCGCGGCCGGACCGAGGCCCTGGGCGGGAAGATGGAGCTCCTGAGCGCCCCGGACGAGGGGACGACGGTCCGGGTCCTGCTGCCCCCGTAGCCCCTGTAGCCCCCGTAGCCCCTGTAGCCGTGTCGCCGGGGCGGAGGCGAATGGGCCGGGAGACCCGAGGCACGGGAGTCGAACGGCCCTGAGGGTAGCTCGGGGCAGGCCCGATCATGGTGGGCATGTTCGTTCGCGCGTTCACCGATCTCCCGGTCCCGTTCGGGCTGGCCGAGGAGTCCCTCCTGCGGTCGCCGCAGACCTGGGTCCCCGGCCTGGCCTCGGACGCCGACGCCCGGGGAGAGAGACTGCTGGCGGAAGTCGGGGTGGGACGCCCCGGGCGGCGCATCAACAAGCAGGTCGAGATTGACGTCGGCCCCTCGGTACGGTTCCCGTCGAAGACCGTCCTGCAACTGTCGTGGCGCGCCGTCGGGCCCAAGGGGTTGTTCCCGGAGCTCGAAGGCGACCTGGAGATCGCGCCGATGGGGCCCACCAGGAGCCAGGTCTCGCTGTCGGCGCGGTACGTGCCTCCTCTGGGCGCGGCCGGCAAGCTCGTGGACAGGGCCCTCCTGCACCGGGTGGCCGAGGCCACGGTGCAGGACTTCGTGCACCGGACCGCCGAGACCCTGGAGGCCCTGGCGCTCGAACAGGTCTCGGCTGTCCCGTGACGATGGGCGCGCCCCGGTTGAGCCCGAATCGTCCGGATGAGACCATGAGATCAATGGGAGCACCCCTTCGGATCATGCTGGTGGACGACCACGAGGTTGTCCGCAGCGGCATCCGGGCCATGCTCCAGGCCACCGATGACATCGTGGTGACCGCCGAGGCCGGCTCGGTCCGCGAAGCCATCGACGAGGCCGAGCGTTCCCGTCCCGACGTGGTGGTCATGGACGTCCGGCTGGTCGACGGCAGCGGCATCGAGGCCACCCGCGAGATCCGGGCCCGCCGCCCCAAGACCCAGGTGCTGATGCTGACGTCGTTCGCCGACGACGAGGCCCTGTTCGCCTCCATCATGGCCGGGGCCGCCGGCTACGTACTGAAGCAGGTCAAGGGCGGCGAGCTGGTCCGGGCCATCCGAGCCGTAGGGCAGGGCCAGAGCCTGCTCGATCCCGCCGTCACCAGCGCGGTGCTGGACCGCCTCCGCCGGGGCAAGCACCTCATGAAGGACGAGAAGCTGGCCCGGCTCTCACCCCAGGAGGAGCGCATCCTCACGCTCGTGGCCGACGGCCGGACCAACCGGGAGATCGGCGAGGACCTCCACCTGGCGGAGAAGACGGTGAAGAACTACGTCTCGAGCATCCTGTCCAAGCTCGAGGTGGCCCGCCGCGCCGAGGCCGCCGCGTACCTGGCCCGCCACACCACCACCCCCGGCTCCTGATCCCAGCTTCGCCCCCTTCCTTCCAGGGTTCTGGCGTGCGCGCCGGCGGCCAAAGGTCCCGCCCGGTCGGGACCATGGTCCCGACGGGTCCCGGAAGGTCCCGGCAAGCGACGGTCCTCCGGCCCCAGGCACCGAACGCCTCGCGACGGATGTTTGGGGTATCGAAAGGAGGGCGTCATGAACCAGACGGCAACATTCGAGGAGCCCAAGTTCGCACGGTTCCTCTTCGCATCTCCCGCGGGGGCCTGGATCTGGCTCGTCGCCCGCGTGTGGCTCGGATACCAGTGGCTGCACGCCGGGTGGGAGAAGGTCACCGGCACGGGCGGCGGGACCTTCTCGTGGCACTGGGCCTACACCTCGGACTCCTGGCTGAGGTCCTCGGCCGGGCTGAAGGGGTTCGCCGGGTTCGCGCTGCAGGGCGCGGGCACCGAGCACGCGGCCGTGAACTACGGCTGGTACGCATCGTTCCTGCGCTACTTGGAGCACAGCGGCGGATGGATGGCCCCGGTGATCGCGATCGGTGAGGTCGCCATCGGCGTCGGGCTCATCATCGGAGCCCTGACCGGCATCGCGGCCTTCTTCGGCGGCATGCTGAGCGTCTCGTTCGGCCTCGCCGGGGTCGCCGGGGTCAACCCCCTGTTCCTGGTGGTCGAGATGTTCCTGGTCCTTGCCTGGCGGAACGCCGGCTACTATGGCGTGGACCGCTACCTGCTCCCGGCCATCGGGACGCCGTGGCACCGGGGCAAGGTCTTCCAGCACGGTCGGGTGCCGGTCACGGCCTGACCCGAAGCACAGCAGTCGAGAGCCCGAGGAGGGGGCCGTCTGG
>JALYLZ010000023.1 GCA_030774015.1 Actinomycetota bacterium
GCGCCGGGCCGACCACCGCCCGTGATACCCGGGCGAGTACGCCCGGTCGAGAGCGGCGAGCTCCTCGCGAAGGCGCTCGATCGGTGACGGGGGGCCGGCGGCCGCGGGCTCAGATGGCGTCCGGGCCCCGTTCACCTGTTCGGATCCGGAACACCTGCTCGGCGGGCAGGACGAAGATCTTCCCGTCGCCGATCTTGCCGGTTCGGGCCGTCTTCAGGATGGCGTCGACGACCTGGTCGACCTGGTCGTCGTGCGCCATCACCTCGATCTTGACCTTCGGCACGAAGTCGACCTGGTACTCCGCCCCGCGATACACCTCCGTGTGGCCGCGCTGCCGCCCGAACCCCTGGACGTCGGTGGTGGTGAGGCCGTTCACCCCGATGCTCCGGAGGGCCTCCTTCACCTCGTCCAGCTTGAACGGCTTGATGATGGCGACGACGAGCTTCACTCGGCCGCTCCTTCCAGCTCCGGCGCGGCGGCTTCTCTCGTGATCGCCGCCGCCTCAGCCACCGGCGATTGGACCACGTGGCCACCACGGTCGGTGTAGGTGTAGCCCACCTCGGAGTGCTGCGAGAGGTCGAGCCCGGCCAACTCCTCCTCCTCGGTGACCCGAAGGCCCACCGTCATGTCGGCCACCTTCAGGATCAGCCACGTGACCCCGAAGGAGTAGCACAGCGTCACCAGCACCGCCACGGCCTGCTTGCCGAGCTGGCCCAGGCCACCCGAGAACCCGTTGATGGCGGCGTCCGCGAACACGCCCGTCAACAGGGCCCCGATGATCCCGCCCACCATGTGGACCCCGACCACGTCCAGCGAGTCGTCGTAGCGGAACCGGGACTTCAGGTTGACGGCGAAGAAGCACACCACGCCCGCGGCGAACCCGATGGCGAGGGAGCTCATCGGCCCGACGAACCCCGACGCCGGCGTGATGGCGACGAGCCCGGCCACGGCGCCCGACGCCGCGCCCACCGTGGTGGCCTTCCCGTGCTTGATCCACTCGGGGATGATCCACCCGAGGACGGCGGCTGCCGTGGCAAGGTGTGTGGTCACGAAGGCGCTTCCGGCCAGGCCGCCCGAGGTCAGTGCGCTCCCCGCGTTGAACCCGAACCACCCGAACCACAGGATGGCCGCGCCCAGCACCACGAACGGGACGTTATGCGGGACGAACGCCTGCTCGCCGTATCCCTTTCGCTCCCCCAGGTACAGGGCGCAGGCCAGCGCGGCCACGCCGGCGTTGATGTGGACCACGGTCCCGCCGGCGAAGTCGATCGCCCCCAGGTGCGCCGTTCCCAGGAACCCGCCACCCCACACCCAGTGCGCGAGCGGCGAGTACACCAGGATCGACCACAGCGTCAGCACCACGAGCCATCCCGAGAACTTCATGCGTTCGGCGAACGCGCCGGTGATCAGGGCCGGGGTGATGATGGCGAACATCAGCTGGAAGGCCATGAACACCGTGGCGGGGATGGTGGAGGCCCACGGCGAGGGGGCCGCGCCGACACCGTGCAGGCCCCAGTACTTGAGGCCCCCGATCAGGGTCGCCTTGTCGGGTCCGAACGCGAGCGTGTACCCGATCAGGGACCACACCACGCTGACCACGGCCAGCGCGATGAACGACTGCATCACGGTGGCCAGGACGTTCTTGGCCCGGACCAGGCCCCCGTAGAAGAACGCCAGGCCCGGGGTCATGAACATGACCAGGGCGGTGGACGCCAGCATCCAGGCGGTGTCGCCGGTATCGATCTTCGGCACGACCTACCTCCCGCTTCTCCCAGGGGACGGCCACGTCGACGGCTCGTCCACGGACCCACCGTTTGTACGGGATGGAGGTTTCGCGACCGTTTCGCGCCTGTTTCGCCAGAGTTAAATCCGGTCCATCAACCCGTGCTGCTGCTTGCCGTGGCGGGAGCCGGGGGCGAGAAGAGCTCCACCGGGTCCGGGCGCTCCTCTTCCTTGGGCCCGCCCCGGGCGCCGAACAGGCGCTTGCGCCACACCAGCCAGACCAGGATGGCCACGTTCAGCACCAGCGCGCCGACCCGGAGCACGGTGACCCTCTTGATCAGCTCGTGGACCTCGAAGGGCAGGAAGCCGGCCGTGGCCACGGCCGTGAGGTACTCCGCCCACCGCCGCTCTCGCCACAGCCCGACCGCCTCGATCCCCTCCACGACGGCGTAGGCGGTCGCCGTCGCGAACAGGAGCGTGAGCGTGCCCTTCTGGATGTGCAGGAACTTCGAGAGGTCGCGGACGATGGCGCCCTGGCTCGCCCCCTGCCCCGTCTGGCCCGTCACGTCGGTGACGATCCGCTCGATCTGGGACCTGAGTGACGCGAAATTCAGCTCCACCAGGATCACCAGCACGGCGAGGATGGCGAAGATCACGCTGTGCACGCCGCGGTCGATCGCGATCAGGCGCAGCACGATGGCGTCGCGGAGGGGACGGCCCCGCCGTGGCACCGAGAGCTCGCTCAGCGGGGGGAGCACCTCCCGCTCCGGGACGGTGGGCGGATGGCCGTCGATCCAGACGTCGCAGCGCGTGCAGCGGACGAACCGGCGGCCGTCCGGGAGGTCGACACCCAGCCCGGCGTCCTCGGGCCGAAGCCGCTCGACCCCGGCGGCCGGCGTGACGTGCCCGCGCCGCGCGCACACGAACGTCTCCGGATGCCACCCGAAGTGGGTGCGGCGCGGCGTCGTGTGCGGCAACGGCTCGGGCCCGGGGCGCTCGGCCGGCTACCCGGCGGCGGCCTTCTTGCGGCGGGCGGGAGCCTTCTTCGCGGCCGATGCGGGCCGGGACTTCTTCTTGGCGGCCTCCACCGACGCCTTCAAGGCCTCCATGAGGTCCACGACCTTGGTCTCCTCGGGCTCCTCGGCGACGGTGATCTCCTCGCCGGCGACCTTCTTCTCCACGATCCCCAGGAGCGCTTCGCGGTACTGGTCCCGGAACTGCTCCGGGTCCCAGTCCTCGGTCAGGTTCTCGATGAGGGTCCGGGCCATCTGGATCTCCTGAGGCCGGACCTTCACGTCCTTTTCCAGCTCCTCGAACTCGGCGGGCCGGATCTCGTCGGGCCAGTACATGGTCTCCAGCACGAACACCTTGTCGACGAAGCGCAGCGTGGCCAGGTGCTCCTTGTCCCGGAACGAGACCTTGGCGATGCCGACCTTGCCGTCGTCCGACATGGCCTCTCGCAGCAGCGAGTACGCCTTGACCCCAGTCTCCTCGGGGACTAGGTAGTAGGTCTTCTTGAACATGATGGGGTCGATCTCGCCGAGGTCGACGAACTGCACGATGTCGATGGCCCGGCTGGACTCGAGGGGGACCGAGTCGAGCTCCTCGTCGGTCAGCGTGACATAGCGGTCCTTCTCGTACTCGTAGCCCTTCACGATGTGCTCGAAGGGCACCTCTTCACCGCATGTCGCGCACACCCGCTTGTACTTGATCCGGCCCCCGTCCTTGTCGTGGAGCTGGTTGAACCGGAGGCTCTTCTCCTCCGTCGCCGGGAAGACGCGGATCGGGATCGAGACGAGGCCGAACGAGATGGCGCCTTTCCACATGGTCCTGGGCATGTCGGATCCTCCTTCGGCGCCCCCGAGAACCCTCCGGGAGCGGGGAACCGATTGTACTGGTCACGAACGCGTGTACCAGCACATTCGTACCCGGTCCGGGGCCGCAACACCGGTACCATCGAGGCGATGCCGCGAGCGAAGAAGGATGCCGGACCCGCCTTCACGGTGAAGTTCCCCAAGGAGCTGCCGGCCCGGCGGGAGGGCGAGTACTGGTGGCTGGAAGCGGACGGCCACGAGCTCCGGCTGTCCAACCTCGACAAGGTGTTCTGGCCCGCCGAGGGGTACACGAAGGGCGACCTGCTGGCCTACTACTTCAACGTGGCGGAGTGGATCCTGCCGTACCTGGCGGGCCGTCCGCTCACCATGAAACGGATGCCGAACGGCGTCACGGGAAGCTTCTTCTACGAGAAGTCGGCCCCGTCGCACACCCCGGACTGGATGCGCCGCTGCCCCGTCGAGAGCGACGACGCGCGGAACCGGCTCATCGACTACCTGATGGTGGACGACATGGCCGGGCTGCTGTTCATGGTGAACCTGGGGTGCATCGAGTTCCATCCGCTGCACTCGCGATGCGACTCCTACAACTACCCCGACTATGCCTTCTTCGACCTGGACCCGTTCGAGGTCGAGTTCGACGACGTGCTGGCGGTGGCCATGCACGTGAAGGCGGCGGTGGACGCCCTTGGGCTGCAAGCGTTCGCGAAGACGAGCGGCGCGACGGGCGTGCAGGTGTACGTCCCGATCGAGCCGCGGTTCACCCACGACGAGGTCCGCGAGTTCGTGCGGCTGATCGGCCGCATGATCCTGAAGGCCGACCCGGACCGGGTCACCATGACGTGGGAGGTCCGCCGGCGCACCGGCAAGGTGTTCATCGACCACAACATGAACCGGTCCGGCGCGAACATCGCCGCGGTGTACTCGATGCGGCCGGAGCCGGGAGCGACCGTGTCCACCCCGGTGACGTGGGACGAGGTGGCGAAGCGGCGGATCCGGCCCCAGAGCTTCCGCATCGACAACGTGTTCACGCGACTCCGCAAGGTGGGAGACCTGTTCCGGCCGGTGCTGGACGAGCCACAGGACCTTGCTCCAGTCATGCGGGCCCTGGGCGCGGATCTGTCCAAGGCCCCGCCCATGCCCGGCGTGATCCAGGGCGGCCGGAGCCGCGCCGCCTCGAAGGCGACGACGCCGACACCAGCGACGTCGGCATCGGCACCGGCAGCGGCGGCACCGGCCCACGCGCGAAAGCGGCGCCGCGAGACGAGCGAAGAGGTCATCGCCCGATCGAAAGATCCCAAGCTGGGCGAATATCTTCGCAAGCGCGATTTCGCCGCCACCCCCGAGCCTCCTCCGCACGTGCCGGACACCCGGGGAGACTCGTTCGTCATCCAGAAACACCGGGCCACCCGTCTGCACTACGACACCCGCCTGGAACGAGACGGCGTACTGGTGTCGTGGGCCGTGCCCCGGGGGCTGCCGGTCCGAAAGGGCGACCGCCGCCTGGCCGTCCACGTGGAGGACCACCCCATGGAGTACGCGACGTTCGAGGGCGTGATCCCGGAGGGGCACTACGGGGCGGGGCCGGTCCGGATCTTCGACTCGGGCACGTACGAGGCGCTGGAGTGGACCGACAAGAAGGTGACGTTCCGGCTGCACGGGCGTCGGTACCGCGGCGCCGAGTTCCACCTGGTGAAGACGAGCACCGACTGGCTCGTGTTCCTGTCCCGGCCGGAGGAGCTGGACATCGGAAGGCCGCCGCCGTCGTACGTCCCCATGATGGCCGAGGGCGGGTACGAGGCCTTCGACGACCCGGGATGGCGGTTCGAGCCGAAGCTCGACGGCGTCCGGACCCTGCTCTACGTGAGCATGGACTCCACGCGGCTGGTGTCGCGCCGGGGCCGGGACCAGACCGCCCAGTACCCGGAGCTGGCCCCGGCGCACGAGTACGTCACCTCGGCCACGGCCGTGCTGGACGGCGAGATCGTGGCCATGGAGGACGGCCGGCCTTCGTTCGAGCTGCTCCAGCAGCGCATCAACCTGGCCTCACCGGCGGACATCGAGCGGGCCCGCCGGAAGATCCCGGTGGAGTGCTTCATCTTCGACCTCCTGTACCTGGACGGCGAGGACCTGACGAAGCTGCCGCTGGAGGAGCGACGCGAGCTGCTGGAGCCGCTGATCGTGCCTGGGCACTGCCTGACCCCGACCCTGTACGTCGACGGAGAGGGGAAGCCGCTGGCCCAGGCGGCGCGGGAGCGGGGGTTCGAGGGCGTGGTGGCCAAGCGCCTGGGCAGCCGGTACCTGTCGGGACGGCGGACGTCGGACTGGCGCAAGGTGAAGCTGCTGAACCGCCAGGACTGTGTGGTGCTGGGGTGGACGCCCGGCACCGGTTCACGAAGCCGGACCTTCGGCGCGCTGCTGGTGGGAGCCTACGACCGGGGAAAGCTCCGGTGGATCGGGCAGGTGGGCACCGGGTTCACCGACCGGATGCTGGCCGACCTCATGGCGCAGCTCGAGCCGTTGCAGCGCAAGGATCCCGCCAGCGATGACCCCGAGCTTCGAGCGGTGAAGGGCGCCCGCTTCGTCGAGCCCGCGCTGGTGTGCGAGGTGGAATACCTCGAGATGACCAGCGCAGGAAAGCTCCGGGCGCCCTCCTACAAGGGCCTTCGCACGGACAAGGCCCCCGAGGACTGCATCCTGGAGCGACCGAAGCGCGCTTCCAGTCGATGACTCAGTGCCCTCGTCGAGCGTAGAAGATCTGCTGAAGGGTGGCGGTGGGGCCGAGACCCCGGGGGCGCCCGAAGGCGTGAACGAGAGCGCGTCGTCCGGGTTGGAAAGCGTGTGGCGCCGGGGAAATGGGCCCTGCAGCCACCACCAGCAGTGTCAGGAGTGCAGCCGGCAGGTACCGGGGCCTTCGCATGAGGGCGCAGCATCACTCGCCACCGGCGAGGGTCAAGCTCCGGCCCAGCTGGATCAGAAGGGCTCGAAGCCGGACCGGGACAGCAGGGCTCGAGCCTCACGTTCCTCCATGCCCGAGTCGACGAGCTCGCGGTAGAGGCGGGCGGGGCCGAGCGACCGGCCGCACCGGGGGCAGAAAGCGAACTCCGTCTCGAGTGGGGCCTCGCACCACGGACACGCCTTGACCTCGATGCGGCGGCCGGGCTCGATGCCGGCGTCGGAGAGGGCGTCGATGTAGCCCTTCGCGTAGTCCCACTGCACGTAGTCCTCTTCGCGGGGCTCGAAGGCCGGCTCGTGCATGCGGGGCTCGCCCGTCTTCAGCATGTGCTCGAGGTTCTCCCGCAGGAGGTCCCAGTCGTAGTAGTGGTTGGCCTCGCAGTCCGGGCACCAGATGACCACGCCCCGGACGCCCTGGGGTGCGAACGACATGCGCATCCCGGCGAGGTCGCCGAGGTCCGACTCGATGTCCTCCCGCTCCCGGGGATCGAGGGTCTGCTCCTCCTCGTCGCCGTCCTCGCGATGCTCCTCGAAGTCCGGTCCGCCGGGGTCGTGTTCCATCAGGACCGCTCGCTCTCCTCGTCCTCCGCGCGACCCCTGGAGAAGTTGAAGGTCCGGAAGCCTTCCGCGTACTGGACGCCGGCCACGCTCCCCAGCTCGGCCGCGCGGCGCGTGACCCACTCCTCGTACGGCAGGGGGCGAACCTGGGACTCGTGGCAGGCCAGCGCCTTGAGCTTCACGTCCAGGGTCTGGGTGATGTCGACGTAGGTGTCGGCGTCTTCCGAGCCCAGCCACAGGGCCGGGACCTCGAACGGCTCGAAGCCCTCGTCGAGCAGCTCCGGGAACTGGACCCGGGTGGGGGCGTCGGGCATGACCGCGCACAGCACGGCCTCCCCGGCCGCCTTGTGGTCGGGATGGTTCACGTAGTCGCGGTTGCGGCTCCACAGGCGGGTGGGGTCGGAGGCCACGATCACGTCGGGGCGGACCCGCCGGACCTCCCGAGTGACCGCGCGGCGGAGCTCCAGGGAGACCTCCAGCTCGCCGTCCACGAACCCGAGGAACGCGCAGTCGGCGACCCCGAGCACATCGCACGCGGCTTTCTGCTCGCGGCGCCGGATCGGACGCATCTGTTCACGGGTCACCCCGGGCTCGTTGGAGCCGGCGGAGCCGTCGGTGATGCAGACGTACTGGACCTCGGTTCCCTCGGCCGTCCATTTCGCGACGGTACCCCCGTAGCCGAACTCGGCGTCGTCCGGATGGGCGAACACGACCAGGGCGCGCGCGAAGTCCATGACCAAGCCAGCGTAGCCGATGGATCGCGGAATCGGCCATGGCGTCGAGCGCTCTCGCGCTGGTCACGCCAGGGGTGGCACCGCGTGCCGTTCGCTCCGAGCCGGGGGTTCGTGGTCAGCGTCCACGGCACGCTCGTGCTGCTTCCTGTCCGCATCGTGCTGTGGGCGATCCATTTCGTCGAGACCGCGGCTCGCCCCGCTGAGGGCCGATTCCGCCTGCCGTATCGGACATGCCCGGGCACCGTTGCTCAATACCGGGAGCCATCGGTCCGATGTGAGACCTGGAACCCATGCGCGCGCTCCCAAGGATCTCCAAGTGGCGCCCCGGGCTGGTCGGGTCGTTCGCACTGGCCAGCCTGATGGCGTTTGCCGTGCTGTGGGGGGCCCTGTCCCTGGTGGTGGCGCGGCAGGTGACCAGGTCGGGAGAAGAGAGCGCCCAGTTCCACGCGGAGTTCGTGACCAACTCCATCCTGCGCTACGAGCTGACCGCGCATGATCTGGCGGGGCCCTTGCGCGGCCGGGCGTATCGCCGGTTGGACCGGTTCGTCCGGGCCCGCATCCTCCAGCCCCCCGTGGTCAGGGTGAAGATCTGGAGTGTGGACGGCACGGTCCTGTACTCCGACGAGCCGCGGCTGGTGGGGGCTCGCTTCGACGGCGACCCGGATCCGGTGGCCGCGACCGGCAAGAGGACGGTGAGCGAGGTCACCGATCTGAGCGAGCCGGAGAACGCCTACGAGCGGGGCCTCGCCTCCAAGCTCTTCGCGACGTACGTGCCCCTGTATCTCCCGGGGGCCAGCCGGGCCCGGCCGCCTGGCGGCGTGGTCGAGCTGTACCAGGACTATTCGCTGGTCCAGGCCACCACCCGATCGCTGTTCCACACCCGCCTGCTGACCCTTGGCGCCGGGTTGCTGATCCTGTACATCGTGCTGCTGCCGATCGCGTTCCGCACCTCGCGGAGGGTCCGGCGGCAGAACGACTTGCTGGAGGAGCAGGCCCGGCGCCTGGAGGTACTGCTGGCCCGGGAGCAGCAGACGGTGGGGGAACTGCGCCGGCTCAACCAGATGCAGAGCGACTTCGCGGCGGTTGCCTCGCACGAGCTGCGAACGCCGCTCACGGCCATCCTCGGGTACGTGAAGACGCTTCAGCGGCCGGAGTTCGAGCAGAACCCCGTGGCCCGGCGTGAGTTCCTGGCCGCCATGGAGCGCCAGGGAGATCGGCTGTTCCGGCTGGTGGCGAACCTGCTGTCGGCGGCGCAGGTGGAGAACCGGGACACCACCCTCGACATCGCCACGTTCGCGTTCGGCGAGCTGGCGGAGGAGGTTCGGGAGGGCTTCCATGACAGCGCGGAGCGAATCCGGCTGGCGATCTCGCCCGACCTCCCGCCCATCGAGACCGACCGCGACCGGGTGGCGGAGATCCTGGCGAACCTCGTGGACAACTCCCTGAAGTACTCGCTCGCCGAGACGCCGGTAGAGCTGGGGGCCACGGCCTCCGAGGGGCGCCTCAGGTTCTGGGTGGCCGATCACGGGATCGGCATCGATCCGGTGGACCTCGACCGGATCTTCGACCGCTTCTACCAGACCGACCAGTCCAGCACGCGCCGCTACGGCGGAGTCGGGCTGGGGCTGCACCTGGTGAAGCAGCTCGCCGAGACCCTCGGCGGCACCGTGGAGGTGGAGAGCGAGCCCGGGGTTGGGAGCACGTTCACGGTCACCTTGCCGCTGTGGCGTGGCCCCGGCCCGGCCGGGAACGGCTCAGCGGGAGCGCAGCGCGAGGCCGAGTCGCTCCAGCAGCAACCGCAGCCGGCCGCCCGGTAGCTCCACGGCCGGCTCTCTCCCGGTCCGACCGGAGACGTGAGGCGGCGAGGCCGTAATGCGGTAAGCGAGTGCGGTCAGGCGCGCCAGGAGACCCGCATCCAGGCCCGGCGGCCGCATGCGGGGCAGCGCATCAGCGAGTGATACCGCTTCACCAGGGGCAGATGGAGCGAGAAGGGGAACGCCGAGCGGACCAGCTGGCTCACGGAGACGGGCGTCTCGCGGTGGCAGGCCGAGCACTCCACGAGGAGCGTTCCATAGGTGTGGGCCGGCCGGTCCGCCGAGAACAGCGCCATCTTGCCCAGGGGGTCGCGCTTGCCCTCGATGTCGGGCGCCACGGGCGACTGGGCTTGCGGGAGTTGGGCCTGGGCCCGAGGCGGCTCTGGCTCCGCCTGGCGGGCGAGGACGCTGGGGTGCCGGGACCGCGACTCGCGCATGCTTCCCACCGCACGAAGCCGATCGCTCCGGGCCGGCCTGTCGCGCTTCGACGTGGGCACGCCTACCTCCGGTCCGGGACGAGCTGCCGAGAGAGCTCCCGGTACGCTTCCGCCCCGGGATGTGACGGGGCGAACCGAAGGATGCTCCGGCCGTCCCTGGGGGCCTCCGCGAACCGGATGCTCTTGCGGACCGGCGGATCGAGCACGCGAAGGCCGTAGCGCGACCCCACGTCCTCGAGGACCTCCCTCGAGTGGTTGGTCCGGCTGTCGAACATCGTCGGAAGCAGCCCGCTCACCTCGAGCTTGCGATTCGTGAGCCGCCGGACGTCCTCGATGGTCGATAGGAGTTGGCCGACCCCGCGTTGCGAGAGGGTCTCGCACTGGAGTGGGATCACCACCTCGTCGGCGGCGGTGAGCGCATTGATGGTGAGCACGCCGAGTGAGGGCGGGCAGTCCAGCAGGACGATCTGGTAGTCGTCCGCCGACTCCTCGAGGGCCTGGCGCAGCGCGTATTCGCGGCCCGTCCGGGTGAGGAGGTAGGCCTCGGCACCGGCGAGGTCGATGTTGGAGGGCACCAGGTCGAACCTCTCGGCTTCGACGCCGAGCACGGCCTTCTCCAGCGGGCATCTGCCCACCAGGACGTCGTGGACCGTCGGATCCAGGTCGTCGGGATCGAACCCCATGCTGAACGTGAGGCAGGCCTGGGGATCGAGGTCCACGGCCAGCACCGAGCGGCCCCGCTCGGCCAGGGCGGCGGCGAGCGCGGCGACGGTCGTGGTCTTGGCCACACCGCCCTTCTGGTTCGCCACCGCGATCACTCGGGTCATGACGCGGGCGTTCTACCCCGGACCTGAGTTCAGGGGCAAACGTGCCGGTCCGGAGGGGCCGAACCGGGGCCGGTCGCGGCCGAACGTGGCCGGCCTCGGTGGCCCGCCTCGGTGGCCCGCCTCGGTGGCCGGACGCGTCGCTACTCTTCCGGCTGATCGAAGCGGAGCGAGCGGAGGTGGGCCTCGGTCCGATCGAGCACGCCCACCAGCCACGCCCCGTCCTGGGGGCCCCGCTCGTCGTTCGCGGGGAACATGAACGTGTTCAGGGCTTCGCCGGATCCGAGCTGGATCGACTTCGTGGCCAGGTAATCGACGATGGCGAACTCCCAGGTGAACAGGGCCGTTCCGTCGTCGTTGGCGTGGACCCAGTACGTCAGGAACCGGTTGGGCTCGGACCGGTAGGTCCTGACCCGCAGGCGCTCCTCGGCCAGGCGGAAGCCGAGCTTGGCGAGCGCCTCCTGGAAGTCCACGACAGCCGCAGGATAGCGGACGGCGCGGGCAGCCCCCTTCTCGCTATTCGATTCAGTCCACTGCACGCAGCAGCTCGGCAGCATCACCTCCCCACAACCGGGCGGTGTCGGGGGTATCGAGGCCCGAGGCGCGCGCCCGGGCGATCGACCCCCTGGCTTTCCCCAGCTGCGCCCGGAACTCGTCCGCTCCGTTCGCCAGCATGGTGGCCGCCCGCGTCAGCTTGTTCTCGAGGACCGACTCCATGACCTCGAGCAGGGTGGTCAGCTCCGTCAGGCAGCCCTCGACGTCCCCCACCGAGCCGTACCGGGCCACCAGGCTGTGCAGGAAGAGCAGCACCGGGAGGGCCGAGGAGTACGGCACGATGACCACGCCGCGGCTGAACGCCTCCGCGTGGGCCCGGCGGAGCACCCGGTACGCCGCGTCCGGGATCGCCGCCACCGCCACCGGCGCCGTGATGGAGGGGTCGAGGTAGGCGGCGACCTCGCGAGCCCGCCCCGCCACCACCCGCTCGACCTCTCGGGCCAGAAGATCCCGCTCGGCGGGGTCGGTGGCCGCCTCCAGCGCCTCGAGCTCCCGGACCGCCGGCCACTTCGAATCGATGGGAAGCCGGCGGCCGTCGGGCAGCAGCAGCCCGTACTCGACGACCTTCCCGTTGACCCGGAAGTCGGAGACGAGCATGCCGGGCGGAAGCTCGGCGAGGTGCTCGCGCAGCACGTTCTCGCCGGCCCGTCCCTTCGCGGAGCCGCCGGCGAGGACCGTGGAGAGTCGCCGGACCACCTCCGCGTGCTCGGCCTCCCGCCCCCGACGCTCCTCGTCCCGGATCCGGAGGGCCTCCACCGCCTGCCGAGCGGCCCGAAGCTCCTGGTGCAGCCGGGCGTCCTCGGCGTCCTGGGCCCGTGCCCCATCTGCCAGCCGGCGAAGCTCGGCGGACTGGGCGTCGAGCTTGCCCTCCAGCACCACCGACCGATCGGACCCGACTCCCGTCGGACGGTCCGCCAGCCGGTAGCGCAGCGCGACCACCGTTCCAACCACCACGCCGACCCCGAGGGCCACGAGCGCAATTCCCACCTCGTTCATCGCACCTCCCATGTCATGGACAGAAGCGTAGAAGGGAGGTGTGACAAGAACGACGCTCCTCGCGAGGACCGGGCGGTCGTCGGGCCCTGGATCCCAGTCGCGACGTCGGGGCGCTACATTCGCCGGGTGCTGGCGTGGCTCCCATCCGGAGTCGAGCTCATGGGCCATCGAGGTCACGCTGGACACGCACATGGACCCCGGGCCCTACCGCCCGTGGTGGCGCCGAGGAGGTCGCGGTGGGTGACGAGGAGGCGAACCGGGAGGTCGTGCGGCGCCTGTGGGAGCTGTTCGAGGAACGCGACTGGCAGGGCGCGGGCGCGCTCCTGCATGAGGACGTGGTGGTGGACTGGCCGTGGTCGGCGGAGCGGATCCGGGGCCGGGACAACTTCATCTCGGTGAACCGGCACCATCCCGCGCCCGACTGGCACATCGAGGTTCGCCGGATCGTCGCCGAGGGCGATCAGGTCGTATCGGAGGTGATCGTGCCCTACGAGGGCGGCCAGTCCCGGGCCGCATCGTTCTTCGAGCTCCGGGACGGGCGGATCGCGCGGATCGTGGAGTACTGGATCGACCACGGGCAGCAGGAGCCGCTGGAATACCGCGCCGCATGGGTGGAGCCGCTGACGCCGGAGTGAGTGCCGGCGCGGTGCGAGCGCGGCGCTACGGCAGCGCCCGCGCGAGGAACGCCATGACCATCCGGTCGAACTCCGCGGGGTTGCGCATGTTGAGCAGGTGGTCGGTCCCGGGGATGGTCACGACCTCCGTCCCGGGGACACCCGCCGCCACGGTCCCACCGATCGCCTGGATCCCCGGCTCGTCGCGCTCGGCCAGCACCACCAGAGTGGGCACGCGGATCTCGCCCAGCCGTTCCAGGGGCTCGGTGTCCGGCCCTTCCATGAAGTCCTCCGCTTCCGCCGCGGCCCGCGTGTTGCCGCGAGCGATCTCGGCGATGCCGCGGTCGCTGTCGCCGGCACCCTCGCCGAACCGCCCCGGCGGCACCCAGTAGTCGAGCTCCAGGCGCTGGGCACCCTCGAGGTCGCCCGCTTCCAGCGCGGCCTCCGTGGCCTTCCACAGGGCCCGCAGGTCCTCCGACCATCCGGTGAACCCGGGAGCGCCGGAGGCGGCCAGGACCAGCGCGGACACCATCTCCGGATGCTCGAGCGCGAAGAGCAGCGACAGCGCTCCCCCCGCCGAGGCCCCCACCAGCGCGGCCGGCGCGGCGTCGAGAGACCGAAGCAGCTCGGCGACGTCCTCGAGCGGCCGGTACGACTCGGTGGGCATGTCGGAGCGGCCGAACCCTCGAAGGTCAAACCGGATCGTCCGGAACCGCCCGGCGAACGAGGCCATCTGGTCGTCCCACTGCCGGCTGTCCACCAGCGTCGAGTGCAGCAGCAGGACCGGCGGTCCGTCCCCGGCGACCTCGTACCAGAGGCGGCCGCCCTCCACGCGGAGGAACGGCACTACCGCTCGCCCACCACCACATCGCCGGCCTTCATCACCAGGGCCGGCTTCAGCAGCACTTCGATCTCCTCCAGCGGGTTCCCGTCGTACAGGACGAGATCGGCGACCTTGCCCTCCTCCACGGTTCCGACCGAGGGGACCCGGAGCAGGTCGGCCGCGTTGGACGTGGCCGCCTGGAGCGCCTTCAACGGCGTCAGCCCCCACGCTGCCATGCGCACGGCCTCGAGCGGCGCGTGTCCGTGGGGGTTGAACGGCGTGCCCGCGTCGGTGCCACAGGCGATGCGTACCCCTGCCCTGACCGTACGGCGAAAGGAATCCCGGGCCTCCGCGATGATCTGCCGGGCCTTGTCCACGGCGAACGCCGGCACCTCGTCGGGGTGCTCGACGATCTCGGTCAGTGCCGAGATGGTGGGGACGTGGAACGTCCCCTGCTCCTTCATCAGGTGCGCCACCTCGGCGGTGATCTGGGAACCGTGCTCGATGGAGTCCACGCCGGCCCGGACGGCGTTCTCGATGCCCATCCGTCCGATGGCATGCGCGGCGATGGGCCGGCCCCACGTGTGGGACTCGTCCACCGCGGCCTGGAGCTCTTCCGGCGTGAAGGCCGTGAAGTCGACGGAGATGCCCGGCGTCAGCACGCCCCCCGTGGCGATGACCTTGATGGACCGAGCGCCGCCCCGCATCTGCTCCCGGACGGCGCGCCGAACCGCGTCCGCCCCGTCCACCTCCAGCGCGAACAGCCCGCTGCCGTGGCCGCCGGTGATGGTGAGGGCGCGGCCGGAGGCGACGATCCGCGGCCCCTCGGCCAAGCCCTGCTCGATCGCCTCCGCCAGCTCGCACGCGTACGAGCTGGGCCCGCCCAGGTCCCGCACCGTGGTCACTCCGCGCTCCAGGTGCCGGCGCCCGTTCCGGACGGCCTTCAGCACGGCCCGGGCCTCGGTCACCTCCCTGGCTTCCTGCCCGAAGTCCGCCGAGCCGTCGAAGCACAGGTGCACGTGCGCGTCGATCAGCCCGGGGCTGAGGGTCTTCCCCGACCCCTCGACCTCCACGGCGGCCTGTGATTCCCGGGGTGCCCGGACGTGCGCGCCGACCCAGGCGATGGTCCCGTTCGAGACCAGCACGCCGGCGTCGCCGCGGACCATGCGGCCGTCGAACAGGGTGATGTTCGAGAAGTAGGTCGCCACCGCTCAGGCACCTCCACCGGTGAGGCCGGCGGCCTGGCGGAACGGCGACGCCGGCGGACGATAGACGCGGGGCCGCTCGCCGAACAGCTCGTCGGCCCGCGCGGCGATCTCCTCGGGCGTCCACCGCTCGTCCTTCGTCAGCGACGACACCGGCGTCCACCCCTGGTACAGCTCCACCAGCCCGCCCTGGATCCCGAACACCTGGCCGGTGATGCCGGCGGCCTCGTCGCTGGCCAGGAACGCCACCAGCGGGGCGATGTTCTCCGGAGCCAGCGGGTCGAACCCGTCGGTCGCCTCCGGCAGGTCCCCGAAGGTCTTCTCGGTCATCCGGGTGCGGGCGCCGGGCGCGATCGCGTTCACCGTCACGCCGTAGCGCTGCATCTCCATGGCCACGATCTGGGTGAACGCGGCGATGCCGGCCTTGGCCGCGCCGTAGTTCGACTGGCCGGGGTTCCCCAGGATCCCGGAGGTGGAGGACGTGTTGACGATGCGGCCGTGCACCGCCTCGCCTGCCTTCGAGTGCTCGCGCCAGTGCGCGCAGGCCTCGTGCGTCACCAGGAAGTGGCCCCGGAGGTGGACCTTGATGACGGCGTCCCACTCATCCACCGCCATGTTGAACACCATGCGGTCCCGCAGGATCCCGGCATTGTTCACCACGACGTCGAGGCGTCCCCACCGGTCCAGCGCGGTCCGGACGAGCGAGGCGGCGCCGGAGGGTTCGCTGACGTCCTCGAAATGGGCCGCGGCCTCGCCGCCTGCCCCCTCGATCTCCTCGACCACCTGGGAGGCCGGACGGGTGTCCTGTCCGCTGCCGTCCCACTCGCCGCCCAGGTCGTTCACCACGACCTTCGCGCCGTGCTCGGCGAACAGCAGGGCCTCACCCCGCCCGATCCCTCGCCCGGCGCCCGTGATCACGGCCACCCTGCCGGTCAACATGCCCATGCGAAGCGTTCCTCCTCGCGTTCCCGGTACCTCGGGCAACGCTACCGGAAGCGCTCCGGACGCGACGAGCGGTGCTCAGTCCCCCACGTAGGCGACGCAGTCCATCTCGATCAGCGCGAGCGGCAGGTGGGCGAGGTCGCTGCCCACCGTGGTCCGGACCGGATAGGGCTCGGAGAACCGCTCTTTGTACGCCTCGTTGAAGAGCGGAAACAGCGCGACCTCGTGCAGGTACACGTTGACCTTGACGACGTCCGCCAGCGTCGCCCCGCCGGCTTCCAGGACGGCCTCCACGTTGTCGATGGTGAGATTGGTCTGCTCCCCGATCGTGTCGCCCGTGACGGAACCGTCCGGCCCGACCGGGACGGTCCCGGTGACGAAGATGAAATCGCCGGCCCGCCACCCCTGCGAGTAGGCCCCCAACGGCGGCGCGCCCCGCCCGCTCCTGATCGTCTGCTTCGGCATCCTTCCTCCCTCCCCCGCGTCATCGCGCCTCCCCTTCGGCCAGCGCACGGATGGCGTCGATCTGCAGCGTCGTCGCGATGAGCGTGGTCACCCCCGCCTCGCGCCAGGCGGCCATCCGGTCCCGGATCCGCTCGGGCGGACCCACCAGCGCGACCTCGTCCACCAGCGAGTCCGGCACGGCGGCGGCCGCTTCCTTCTTGCGCCCTTCCAGGTACAGGTCCTGGATGCGGGTGGCGTCCTCCTCGTAGCCGTAGCGGTTCACCAGCTCCGTGTAGAAGTTGCGTCCCCGCGCCCCCATGCCGCCCACGTACAGGGCGAGGAACGGCTTCACCAGGTCGCGGCAGGCCTGCACGTCGTCACCGACGAACACCGGCACCATGGCCGCCACGTCGAACCCGGCGCCGTCCTTGCCGGCCCGGGCGAAGCCCTCCGCCAGGCTGGGCCGGAACACGTCCATCCGTTCCGGGGAGAGGAAGGTGGGGAGCCAGCCATCCGCGATCTCGGCGGCCAGGGCCACGTTCCGGGGCCCGATGGCGGCCAGGTAGATCGGGAGGTCCGACCGGAGCGGGTGGACGATCGTGCGCAGCGGCTTCCCCAGGCCGGTCGAACCGGGGCCCCGGGCCGGGATGCGGTAGTACTCGCCCTCGAACTCCACCGGCTTGTCCCGCCGAAGGATGGCCCGGACGATCTCCACGTACTCGCGGGTACGGGCCAGGGGCTTGCCATAGGGAACCCCGTGCCAGCCCTCCACCACCTGGGGCCCGGACATGCCGAGGCCCAGGCGGAACCGGCCCCCCGAAAGGTGATCGAGCGTGATGGCGGTCATGGCGGTGGCGGCCGGGGTGCGAGCCGGGATCTGCATGATGGCCGTGCCGAACCCGAGCCGCTCGGTCCGCGAGGCCACCCAGGCCAGCCAGGACACGGCGTCCGACCCGTACGCCTCAGCGCTCCAGATGGAGTCGAACCCCAGGCGCTCGGCCTCCTGCACCAGCGGCATGACGTCGATCGGCACGGCGCCCCAGTACCCGAGGTGCAGGCCGAGCTTCAACGCAGCGGCTCGAAGATCACGTCGGCCATGGCCGGGCGGAGCGTAGCCGTCCGCGGACCCGGATGCACAGAGTCGTCCCGCGGACTCGGATGCATGGGCCCGGCGGGCTGCGCTAGGCTTCCCCCTCGTGCTCCCTGGAACATTCCGGAGGGTTTTCGCTTGCAGGAAATCGCGCAGCAGGCCGTGACGGAGGCCACGGTGGCGGGGGCGGACTACGCCGACGCCCGGATGGTCACCGAGGAATCCGAGTCGCTCACCGTCAAGAACCAGGAGATGGAGGGGATCGACCGGTCCCGCTCCGAAGGGGTCGGCATCCGCGTCCTGGTCAACGGGTATTGGGGCTTCGCCGCCACGGCCCGGGCCACCGAGGAGGAGGTGGCCAAGACCGCTCGGCTGGCCGTTTCCATCGCCCGGGCCGCCGCGCGCCTCCCGGGAGATCCCGTCCGTCTGGCGGAGGTCGAGCCCGTCGTGGCCACGTGGTCCAGCCAGGTCCAGGTGGACCCGTTCACCGTGCCGCTCGAGGAGAAGGTCTCGCTGCTGATGGAGGCCAGCCGCCGCATGCAGGACGTGAAGGGGGTCTCGTTCGCGGAAGCCGTGCTGGACTTTTACCGCCGGCACACCGTGTTCGCCTCCAGCGAGGGCGCCCTGATCGAGCAGACCATCGTGAACTCCGGCGGCGGCATCGAGGCCACCGCGCTGGGCGACGGCGAGATGCAGCGGCGTTCCTACCCCAACTCGTTCCGGGGCCACATCACCGCGGCGGGGTGGGAGCACATCCCCCGGCTGAGCCTGGTGGAGGAGGCCGAGCGAACCGGGCGCCAGGCCGTCGAGCTGCTCTCGGCCAGGGACTGCCCCAGCGAGGTGACCACGCTCGTCCTCGACAGCGGGCAGGTGGAGCTTCAGGTCCACGAGTCCATCGGGCATCCCATCGAGCTCGACCGGGTCCTCGGGATGGAGGAAGCGTTCGCCGGGACGTCGTTCCTGAAGCCGGACGACCGGGGGCGGCTGCGCTACGGCAGCGACCTCATCTCGATCACCGCCGACGCGACCGTCCCGGGAGGGTTGGGCACGTTCGGCTACGACGACGAAGGGGTGCCGGCGCAACGCGTGCCGGTGATCGTGGACGGGATCTTCCAGGATTTCATCTCCAGCCGGGAGACCGCCGCCGAGCTGGGCGAGCAGTCGAACGCGACCATGCGGGCCGACGGCTGGCAGAACATCCCGCTGATCCGGATGACCAACATCAACCTGGAGCCGCGGGAGGGGTCGCTCGACGAGATCATCGGCGACACCAAGGACGGCATCTTCATGGCCACCAACCAGTCCTGGTCCATCGACGACAAGCGGGTGAACTTCCAGTTCGGCTGCGAGATCGCCTGGCGCATCAAGGACGGCAAGCGCACCGAGCTGTACCGGAACCCCAACTACACCGGGATCACCACCGAGTTCTGGGGGTCCTGCGACGCCGTGGGCGGCCGGGAGGAATGGACCCTGTGGGGCACGCCCAACTGCGGCAAGGGCCAGCCGGGACAGGTGGCCCGGGTCGGCCACGGAACCCCGCCCGCCCGGTTCCGCAACGTCCAGGTGGGGGTGCGGTAACCATGCCGGGGCTGATCGGGCCCGACACGATCCGCGCCGCCGCCGACGCCGCCCTGGAGCTGAAGGGCGTGGACGGGGTGGAGGTGCTCCTGATGCACGAGTGGGGCGGGCTGACGCGGTTCGCGTCGTCCTCGATCCACCAGAGCACGTGGCGGGAGGACACGGGGCTCCGGGTCCGGGTGATCTCGAAGGGCCGCGTGGGGGTCGCCGCCACCAACCAGCTCAGCCCGGAGGGGGCGCGGGAGGCCGCGGCCAGCGCCAAGGAGATGGCCGAGGTGGTCTCGCCCGACCCGCTGTTCCCCGGGCTGGCGCCGAAGGCCGAGGTCCCGGAGAAGGATGCCTACGACGAGGCCACGGCCTCGGTCACGCCGGAAGACCGAGCCGACGGCGTGGCCGCGCTGGTCGGACACGTCGCCGACGGGTTCCACGCGGCGGGGTCCTACGAGACCCAGGGGCTGGAGCTCGCCATCGCGAACACGGAGGGACAGTTCTGCTACCAGCCGGTCACGCAGGCGTCGGTGACGGCGCTCGTCTCCGGGGGCGAGGGAGGCGCCGGCTACGTCGAGTCGTGGGCGGTCCGGGCGGGCGAGCTGGACCTCGAGGCCATCGGGCGGCGGGCCGGCCGCAAGGCCGCCGACAGCCAGAACCCCCGGGACCTGGACCCCGGCCACTACGAGGTGGTGCTGGAGCCGGCCGCCGTGGCCACCCTCATCGCGTTCCTGGCCTATCTGGGCTTCAGCGGACGAGCCCTCACCGAGGGGCGGTCGTGCCTGACCGGCAAGCAGGGCCAGCAGGTGGCCTCCCCGCTCGTCACCATCGTGGACGACGCCACCACGCCCGGGACCTCCGGCGCCACGTTCGACTTCGAGGGAACGCCCAAGCGCCGCGTCGAGCTCATCCGGGACGGCGTGTTCCTGGACGGCGTGTACGACCGCCGGAGCGCCCGCCAGGCCGGCAAGGAGTCGACGGGCCACGCCCTGCCGCCTCCCAGCCCCGACGGAGCGTTCCCGATGAACCTGTCGGTGTCGGGCGGCGACGCCTCGATCGAGGACATGGTCGCCGCCACCGAGCGGGGCCTGCTGGTCACGCGGTTCCACTACTCGAACGTGGCGCACCCGACGCTCGCGGTGATCACCGGGATGACCCGCGACGGGACCTGGCTGATCGAGAACGGCGAGATCAAGCATCCCGTGAAGAACTTCCGGTTCACCCAGTCCATCCTGGAGGCGCTCACCAACACCGAGATGGTCAGCAAGGACACCGAGATGGTGAGCGAGTTCTTCTTCTCCGCCTCCCGGGTCCCGGCGCTGAAGGTCTCGAAGTTCCACTTGACCGGCCGAAGCGACCACTGATCGCCGGGCCTGTACGTTTGCCGTCGCCGGGGCTACATTCCGGGCGAATCGGCCTTCGAGGTGAGCCCCGGTGATCTGTCCCAACTGCGGCACGGAGAATCGCGCCGGACGGAAGTTCTGCGCCAACTGCGGCGGCGCGCTCGCGGTGGCCTGCCCGTCCTGCGGCGCCGCCAACGAGCCCGAGGACCGGTTCTGCGGGAAGTGCGGGTCGGCCCTCGGGGTCGAGGCCGCGAACGCTGCTGCTGCTCCCGCCTCAGAGCGCCGCCTGGTGTCCGTGCTGTTCGCGGACCTGGTCGGGTTCACCTCGCTCTCGGAGAGCCGCGACGCCGAGGAGGTCCGGGAGCTGCTGACCCGCTACTTCGACACCTCCCGGA
>JALYLZ010000024.1 GCA_030774015.1 Actinomycetota bacterium
AGCGCCTGCGCCAGATGGGAGAGGCGAGGGAGACCCTAGCGGAGCTCTATATCGACACGGTGGTGGACTCCACGATGTTCCTCGCCTTACGGGCCCGCGACCGGGTCGCCCTCGGGGAGATCGAGCCGAGGACCTTCCGGGATGCACTCCGAGCCGTGGAGGCCTGGCACCGGTTCAGGCCCACCCCGGAGACGGTTGGAGTCCCCCTGCACGAGTACGACGCCGACATCGCGACGCTCATCGAGACCGCTCGCCGGCACATGGACCGCGACCAGTACGCGAACTTCCTGGAGCATCTCAAGGCGGTCGGGCGGGAGCCCCGCCCTGGCGGGGCCAGGGAGTGACGTTCCATGGCGTCGATGACGGTGGGCCCTGAGCTCACCCGACGGGTGGGACCGGCCGAAGAGCGTCCAAGATCGAGAAAGCCTCCACCTGGTCGAGCTGGTTGAACACGATGTCCGGCTGCCCCTCCAGGCCGATCAGGGCCTCGTCGTCTAGCATCCACCGCAGTCCCCGGTAGATGACCTCGTCCCCCAGCTCGATCTGCCTGGACCGGTCCTCATCCCGCTCGGTCATGACGCTCCTCCTCCTCGATCAGGCGCCCGATGGCCCTCCACACCCCCTGCACGTCCAGGGCCCGGGCGGCGTGCTCTCCAAGCAGCAACTCCCGGGGCAGGTACCGGTCGTGTTTCTCCTGGGCCGCCGCGGCGACCCCCCGGGCCAGGTCCCGTCCCTCGGGGGCCAAAGAGGCGGCCATGGCCACCAGGTGCGCCCTGAGCTCGGCGGGAGGGGTGGTGGGGGCCCGAACCGCCGGGCCGTAGGCGAAGGCCTGGACCCCCCGGGCCCGCAGGGCCAGAGCCAGGGCGTCGAGGGCTGGGTCCCCGCCCCAGCAGAACGCGAAGGTCCCGCCCGCCCAGGAGATGAGGGACGTCTCCCCAAGGCCCAGCCGTAGGAACGCCTCGCGCCCCTTCGCCAGCAGGTCCCGGGCGGCCCGGTCCAGGTAGGTGGGGACGTCCTCCCCCCGGTAGATCACCAGCATCTCCTCCCGGACCCGCCCGGCCACGCTCATCCCGAGGCCCCCGAACTCCGGGGCCACGGCGGATGGCGCCGGCTCCACCTGCACCAGGCGCCGCCCCTCGTGGACCGCCGAGACCACCCATCGCCGCCCCGCGAACAGCAAGGGCTGCCCCACCCCCAGGGGACGGACGACGGGGAGGGTCCCCAGCTCCCGTCCCTCCCCCGACACCCGGTACTCCACGGGCGTCTGGAACGCCGCGTAGAAGCTGTGGCGGCCCACCACCCGCTCGCCGTGGGCCCCGAGGAGCACGGTCCCGTCCTCGGCGAGCTCGATCAGGCCCCGGTCTCCCATGATGCGGAGGATCCGGTCGAACTCCGCCTCCCCCACCGCCCCGAAGGCCGCCCCCGGCCCCGTGCACAGGACCCGGTGGGCCTCGCGGGGGTGGACCCCCGAGCGCTCGGAGACGAGGGAGAGGACCTGCTGGACGAGGGTGGACAGGTGCCGGATGCCCGGGGGGACCGGCTCGTACCACCCCTGCTGGAGCAGGCGGATCGCCGCGATCGCTTGGACCAGGGCCGGGCGGAGCTGGCCCACCGGGTCGCCGGTGTCCCCCTCGCTCACGTGGATCCTGATGGTGGCCGGTTGCCCCCGCCTCCCGGAGCGTCCCAGGCGCTGGCGGAGGGAGGCCACGGAGGGGGGCGGGCCGACCTGGGCCACGCTCTCGGCCGTCCCGACGTCGATCCCGAGCTCAAGGGTGGAGGTGCACACGGCCGTGGCCGCCCCGTAGCCCTTCAGGGACTCCTCGGTGTGCCGGCGCACCCCCGGGGCGAGGTTCCCGTGGTGGGGCCAGAACTCGGAGGGTACCCCCGCCCGCTCGGAGAGGTCCGCCAACAGGTCGGCGTAGCGCTCCACGGCGGCCCGGGAGTTCACGAACACCAGGTTGTCGGACCCCCGGAGCCCGAACAGGTCCCGGGCGATGGCCTCCTCGGGGTCGAGGCCCCCCTCCCCCCCGTCGTCCGAGCGGGAGGGCATGCGGTAGCCCCGGACCTGGACGCGCACCCGCTGGGGCTCGGAGGACCGGACCACGGCGACGGAGCCCCCCGCCCCCGGGCGGAGGAACTCGGCCGCCTCGGAGACGTCCCCAATGGTGGCCGAGAGCCCGATGCGGGGGACGATCCTGCCGGTGGCGTCCTCCACCCTCCGCAGGAGCGATTGGACCTGGGCCCCCCGCTCCGTCCCCAAGAACCCGTGGACCTCGTCGATCACCACCCGGAGGAGGC